>NZ_CAXTGZ010000072.1:3397-16868 GCF_964243625.1 uncultured Caballeronia sp. | reverse complement strand
GTCGGCCTCCGCGCTGCCCGGCCGCTCACGATAAATCCAGTAGCAGCTTTGATCGTTCGCCTGCGCGACGAAATAATCGCGGCTGGTCAGGTTGTTATCGAACCATCCGGCTTCTATGCGTTCCGCCGGTGACACCGTTTTCAGCGGCGAGCCATAAAACGGCCGATGGTTTTTCATCATCAGCTGCAGCGGTTTTTCGAGCAGCCATGCGGGACGCGGCAAATCCGACGGCATGCCTTCGGGCTTGGCGGGAAGAGAGGTATCGGTGACGGAAATCCAGCGGTTCGCGCATTCCGGCCGATGATCCGACGACGGCGCCGCCCGCAGCACATTCTCGGCGCCAAGCCTTGCAACCAGCAATTCCAGCAGCCGGTTATGGTCCTCGGGCGAGCCGCCGGGTTCGGGGAAAAGCGTCTCGGTGGGCGGTTCGGCCGCCTGAATTTTTGCAGCGCTCAACCGCATGGCAATGACCGCCGCGACGAGTTCCGTGCGCCCGAGCCGCTCCTTGAACAGGCGCACGAGATGCTGTTCGTGCCAGGTCGGTTCGGCAAGCGCGATCTGGATGATCGTCGGGTCGATGGCGCTGCGCCCGCGCTCATGTTCCAGCGTGAGCGTGGCGTGCGTGAGCGCGAGTTGCTGCGTGCTCAGCCAGCCGCACATTTGCACGATCAGCCGGCGCGCGGAAAACAGCATGGCTTCCGCATTTTCGATGCGATCCGGCAACTCGATACGCGCACTGAACGCCGGCGGCACGGCCAGCCACTCGTACAACTCGGGCGCGATGCCGTAAGCGCGATCCAGTGAGTCGAGCAGCGCGACGCCGCAGCGTTTTTTCAGGCCGGCGCGCGGCAGGCGCCGGATGTCGTTCAGCGTCTTGCAGCCGAGCCCCGAAAACCAGTCGGCGAACGCGCGCACTTCCTGTACGGATTGAAACGGCAGCGCGCCGAGCTTACGTTCGAGCGACGCCATTTTCAGCACGCGCCGCCTGATGTGGGCACGGCCCGCGCTTTTGGCAAGCAGCCAGGCGCCCTGACCCGTCGGCGATGTACTCACGCGCGCACTGAGACCGATTGCATCGACGATATCCCGCATCTGCTGGCACAACTTCACGATACCGCCAAACAGCCGCAAGCTCGCCGTCACATCCACAACGATGGTTTCCTCGTCGCACAACGCGACCATGGGCGAGAACTTCATCAACGAAAAAGCGGCCTCGCGCATCACGTCCTGTTCCTTGACCAGGTCGCGCTCGAACATCAGCGTGTCGGGCGCCAACGTGAGCACGCCGCCGCGCTTCATGCCGAGGCACACGCCAGCCTCGCGAGCACCCGGGTCCGCGATCAGGACCTTGTCGTGGTCGAGGACGACGCAGCCGTGTTCAGGCCTACGCGACCAGCGTGGACGGAACACTTCCAGCGACAACCGCGGTAGATGGATGCCGACGTACACGGGCATGGGGGCTCAACAAAATGGGAGAAGGTTGCAGGGTGACGGACAGTCTTTCGGTGCGGATCGGGCCTTTGCGCTTGATGACATCGACAACAATGCCGCTGCCCGCCGGACGCACCGCCAGCCGCAACGTAGCCGGCGACGAATCCGGCGCGCACGCAAGCGGGCGCACCACCATGAACAGTGTTTCGGACGACTGCGCGGCCAGGTGCAGACGCCGCAGCGACTCGGTGCGCATATGTTGCTGCCAGAAAACGAGTGCGCCGCAACTGCCGGCCTTGAGAATTTGCTCGGCTGACCAGAGGGCATCGGCCATTTTTGCCGCACGCAACCGGAGCAGTTTGTCGAGCGGCACGCCCAGGTAGGCGAACGCAAGCGAGTTCGGAATATGGGGCGGCTGCACGAGCGCGATCGGGCGTTTGCTCACGGCGGCGAGCGCCGGGCGCAGCAGCCTGACTTCGCCCACGCCCGGCTGCTGCACCAGCAACTCGATCAGCGTGCCCAGCGGCCAGCCGCCGCCGGGCAATTCAGCGGAAAGCACGGCATAGCCCGTGTCGACCGTCTGTCCGTGCGAGCGGGCAAGCTGCGACCCGCGCCACAAGGCGATTCCCCCAAAACCGGGATGCGTGGTCGAGTCGATCAGGGCGTCGAGACGGCACGACGCCTTGCTGGACTGCGGGAGTTTCTCTGGATTGCCGAAGGCGGAGTTCACGGGGGACCTCTTGCTGAGTACTGTACAAATATACAGTAATTCTAGCGCAGGAATTCTCCACCCGGGAAATCAATAGGACAGTTCTTAAGCGCGTGTGTCACGCCGGCAGACAGGTGAAAACTCCTGCTTGCGCTCTGTTTTTGCTCAACGTATATTGAATGTCACCCAACAACTATTGCGATGCGATAAAAAATGACTGAAGACATTTTGGTATCCCGCCATGAACGTGTAGCGATCATCACGCTCAATCGTCCGGAAAAACTCAATGCGTGGACCACGCCGATGCGCAACGCGATCATCGACGCACTGGAACGCTTCGACGCTGACGACAATGTCACGGCGATCATCATGACGGGCGCAGGCAACCGCGCCTTTTCCGCCGGGCAGGATCTCTCGGAGGCCCATGACTTCGACGGCGAACGTGCGGTCGCCTGGGTCAAGGAATGGCAGCGTTACTACGCTGCGCTGCGCGGCCTCAAGAAGCCGCTGGTGATGGCGCTGAACGGCACGGCAGCGGGCTCGGCGTTCCAGGTGGCGCTGCTTGGCGACATCCGCGTCGGTCATCCGGGCGTGCGCATGGGCCAGCCGGAAATCAACGCGGGTATCGCGAGCACGACCGGTCCGTGGATCATGAACTCCATGCTCGGCATGTCGCGCACGATCGAACTGACGCTCACGGGCCGCCTGATGGACGCCGATGAATGCAAGCAGATCGGCCTGATTCACCACATCGTGGCCGAAGAAAAAGTACTGGAAAAAGCGCTCGAGATCGCGACCGACCTGGGCAACAAACCGCCGGTTGCAATGCGTCTGGATAAACAGCGATTCCGCGAAATGACCGAGCCGGGTTTTCAGGACTGCATAGAAGCGGGCGCTCGCATTCAGCGCGAAGCCTACGATTCGGGCGAACCCGCTCGCATGATGGAAGAGTTCTTCCGCAAGCGCGCGAAGTGAGCCGGTCGCGTTTCATCTACTGAACCATCGAGCGGGAGACCATGGCAATGACGCAACACTTCAACGAAAAGCGGCGCCGGCTGTTGCAGGGTGCAGGCGCACTTGCGCTCGCGGGTGCAATGCCGGTGCTGGTCCGCGCGGATGACAAGCAGATTGTCGTGTCGGACCCGGGCGGCCCTTATACGCTCGCGTATCGTCAGGCGTTCTACGATCCGTTCGAAAAAGCGACGGGCATCAAGGTGGTAAGCGTCGCACGCGAGTCGCAGCCGGTCGCGCAGTTCGAAGCGATGGTAAAGACGAAAAACTATGTGTGGGACGTGACCACACTCACGCTCTCCGCCGACATTCCATACCTCGAAGCGAAGGGCCTGATGGAGCCGATCGGCCTCAAGCCGTCGGACTTCCCGGATGTGATGCCCGAAGCGATCACGCCCAACTGGCTGGGCGTGGACGTGTATTCCACGGTGCTCGCGTACCGCACCGACAAATTCCAGGCGAACGGCCCGAAATCGTGGACAGACTTCTGGGACGTCAAGCGTTTTCCGGGCCGCCGCTGCCTGCGGCGCAGTCCGCTCGACACGCTGGAGCAAGCGTTGCTCGCCGACGGCGTGCCGCTCGACAAGCTCTATCCGCTCGACGTCGACCGCGCATTCAAGAGTCTCGACAAGATCAAACCGCATATTGCGATCTGGTGGACTTCGGGTGCGCAGTCCATGCAGGCAATCCAGAGTGGCGACGTCGACATGATTTCACTATGGAACGGCCGCGCGCAGTCCGCGATCGACGGCGGTGCGCCGGTCAGGATCGTCTGGAATCAGGGCCTTTATTCCATCGAAGGATGGGGTATTCCCAAAGGCACGCCGCGCGCCGAGATGGCGAAGCAGTTCGTGCGCTTCTGCGCGGACGCAAAGCGTCAGGCGCTCCTCACGCAGACACTTGCTTACGGACCCACCAACCGCAAATCGTTCGAAACCATCCCGCCGCAGCGCGTTCCCTTGTTACCGACTGCGCCGGACAACATCCGCGACATGAAGCTGCCAAGTCCGCAGTGGTGGCAGGAGAATCGCCAGAAGGTCACTGAACGCTTCAATTCGTGGATCATTTCGTAAAGGTGCAACGATGAGCGCAAAACTGGAAGCGATCGGGCTGACCAAGCGTTACGGCGATACCGTCGCGCTGGAGCCGACCAGCATGACCGTGCAGGCCGGCGAATTCCTGACGCTGCTCGGTCCTTCCGGGTCGGGCAAGACCACGCTGCTCCAGATGATTTCGGGGCTGGTCGCGCCCAGCGCCGGGCGCATCGAAATAGACGGACGCGATGTGACGCACGTCGAACCGGGCAAGCGCGGCATCGGCATGGTGTTCCAAAGCTATGCGCTGTTTCCGCACATGAGCGTGTGGGACAACGTCGCGTACGGCTTGCGAATGCGCCGCAAGTCGCGCGAGGACGTGCGCGAGGCAGTGGAAGGCGCGCTTGCAATGGTGCGCATGAGCGAATACAAAGGGCGGTTTCCAAAGGAGCTGTCCGGCGGGCAGCAGCAGCGCATCGCACTCGCGCGCTGCTTCGCCTACCGTCCGTCGGTGATCCTGCTCGACGAGCCGCTCGGCGCACTCGATAAAAAGCTGCGTGAGCACATGCAGGCGGAAATACGCCGTCTCCACAAGGAGCTCGGTGCGACCTTCGTCTATGTGACGCACGATCAGGACGAAGCACTCACGCTTTCGGACCGCATCTGCCTGATGAACGATGCGCGCATCGAGCAGATCGGCACACCCGCCGATTTGTACGATCGGCCCGCGACGCGCTTCGCGGCCGGTTTCATCGGCCATTCGAATCTGCTCGAAGGTGCGCTCGCGGACACGCCTGATGCAAGCGGCGAGCCCATCCTGCTCGTGGCCGGCGGCCGCATTCCGCTGCCGCGCACCGCGAAGCCCGGTCAAGCCGCACGCCATACCTTGCTGCTGCGGCCCGAGGCGCTGGAGTTCGTCGAGCCGAAGCGCGGTTTTGTCGATGGCCGTATCGACGACATTGTGTTCTTCGGCAGCGACACGCACGTGCAACTGTCGCTGCCCGATGGCAGCGAACTCACGGCGCGTTGCGCACGCACGCTCAGTCCGCGCATTGGAGACACGGTGGGCCTGACATGGGACCCATACCGCACCACGCTGCTTCATGCGTGACGCTTAGCGCCGCAAAGGAATTTTCATGACTCTCGCCATACGTGTGCCGCGTTCCACCGACACTGCGCGGCGGCGAAGCGCGTGGCTTGCCGCTTCGTTGCGCTTCGCACCGGTTGTGCCGACCTTGCTGTTCCTGCTGGTGTTCTTCATCTTGCCCGTGGGCGAGATCCTGCAGGGCGGCCTCGTCAACAGCGACGGCACGTACGGCTTCGGGCAGTTCGCCCGTATCGCCCGCACGCCTGTCTATGCCAAGGTGCTGTGGACCACATTCTCGATCTCACTGCTCACGGCGGCATTCTCGGTCGTGCTTGGATACCCAGTCGCCTATTTGCTGAGCCGCGTCTCGGACCGTGTGCGCGAGCGCTGGCTGCTGTGGATCATGCTGCCCTTCTGGACCAGCTATCTGGTCAAGACTTATGCGTGGATGCTGCTGCTGTCGAAGACCGGCGTTCTTTCCTCGATAGCACTTGCACTCGGTCTCGTTCATGAGACGACCGGCACGATTCCGTCGCTGACGGGCGTGCTGATTGGCATGGTGCATTCAATGCTGCCGCTGGCCGTCATGACGATGCTGCCAGTGATGCGCGGCATCGACGAGCGCCTTTCGCAGGCCGCCGAAACGCTCGGCGCCGAGCGCAGCACGAGCTTCTTCACGATGTTCCTGCCGCTCTCGTCACCGGGTGTGGCCGCGGCCGGGCTGCTCGTGTTTGTCTCCAGTCTCGGCTTTTTTATCGTGCCCGCGCTGCTCGGTTCGCCACGCGAGACGATGATCGCGCAACTGGTGATCTCGTCGGTACTCGAACTGTTCGACATGCATTTTGCCGGCGCGCTTTCGACGGTGCTGTTGATATGCTCGATTGCGATTTTCTTCCTGTATGACCGCATGCTCGGCCTGACGTCGCTGACGGGCGAAGTGCGCGAACGCCAGCGCACGTCACGCGCGCAAGGGCTCAAGCTCGCGCTGCTGATCTGGGTGGGACGTATCTGCGCGCCGCTCGCAAGGCGGCGCGAAACTTTCCGGCAAGGTGACGGTGTATGTCTCGTCAGTCCGCTCGGCCTCTTCACTATCGCGGTCATGATCGTGCTGGTCGTGCCGGTGCTGTCGGTGATTCCGTATGCGTTCACGCGCGGCGACTTTATCGCCTTTCCCCCGAAGCTTTTCAGTGTGCGCTGGTTCGGCACTTTCCTCTGGTCGCCGGTCTGGCAGAGCGCGGTGATCCGCTCGTTCGTGGTGGGGTTTGGAACAGCTGTGCTGTCGGTGGTGCTCGGATTCGGCGCGACCCTCGCGATGACGCGCATGCCGCAGCGCGCCGTCAAACCGGTTTTCGCGTTGATGGTCGCGCCGTTGATCGTGCCGCGCATCGTCGTTGCGGTCGGGCTCCTGTATTTGCTGAGCCGGTTCGGGCTGACGGGAACCAATACTGGCCTGATCATCGGCCATACGGTGCTGGCGATTCCATATGTGGTCGTGACGCTCGCGGCCGGTTTCCAGCGCTTCGACTGGCGTCTGGACGATGCGGCACGCGTCATGGGCGCGTCTTCATTCCAGCGAATCCGCACCGTGGTGCTGCCGCTTCTGATGGCGAGCGTGAGCGCCGCGTTCCTGTTCGCTTTCCTCGTGTCGTTCGATGATCTGACGATCGCCATCTTTGTGAGCGGTGGAATCAACACGACCCTGCCCAAGCAAATGTGGGACGACATTCAACTGGCGATCACGCCGACACTGGCTGCGGTTTCAACGACCCTTGTCGTACTGATTGCGCTGGTGATTTCCGTTTCTTCCTGGCTCAAGCGCCGCACGCGCTGACATTGCACAATCGACGACTTAAAAGACATGCATTGCTATTCCGATTATTTTCCACATCGTCATCCGCAAGACGAACTCGATTGCGTTGCGCTTCTGGCGGCGGGCCTCTTTGCAGACCCTGCGCGTATCTTCCTGCATTACGAAAACCGCACCATCCGCTGCGACGAAGCGGTGAGACATATCGGACAGCTGCAGGCATGGTTCAAGCACACCGGAATCGAACAGGGCGACCGCGTCGCGGTGATGCTTGGAAACAGCCCGGAGCACATCTATCTGATCTATGCGCTGATCCTGAGCGGGGTCGTATGGGTGCCGGTCAATACCCGGCTGCGGGGAACGGGCCTTGAGTATCTGCTTCAGCATGCCGAGCCGAAGCTCTTCGTATTCGATCAGGAATTCGATGCCGTCACCGCGCAGATCGATTGCGGCGAAGCGCGGCGCGAGCGCTTGCCGGATTTCGCTGCACACGCCGCGACTGCCACACTGCGCATGCCGGCCATCGGCGTGCACGATCCGCTTTGCATCATCTACACGTCCGGCACGACGGGTGCGCCGAAGGGCGTCCTGTTCACGCACAGGATGATGCGTATCGCCAGCGAAGCCGCGTTGAAGGTCGCCGACGTGCGCGCCGGCGACCGTCTTTTCATGTGGGAGCCGCTGTGCCATATCGGCGGCGCACAGATGCTGCTGCTGCCGTTTCTCGCGTCCGTCACGTTGCATGTGGTGCCGCGCTTCTCCGCCTCGCAGTTCTGGCTACAGGTGACACGCGCGGGCGCGACGCAGTTGCATTACCTGGGCGGCATACTCGACATCCTGATGCAGTTGCCCCGCGATGCACAGCCGCGCGATCATGCACTGCGCGTGGCATGGGGCGCGGGTGTCGGCGCCGCCGCGTGGCACGCCACAGAAGAGCGCCTGGGCGTCCGGCTGCGGGAATGCTACGGCATGACCGAATGCTCGAGCTTTGCGACGCTCAACGCAACGGGCAAAGCGGGTTCGATCGGAAAGGCGCTGCCGTGGTTCGACCTCGAACTTCTGGACGAGCAGGGCCACCCGGTTGCGAACGGCGAGCCCGGCGAAATCGTGCTGACAAGTAAAGTGGAGGGGGCGTTGTTGCCCGCGTATCTGAAGAACGACGAAGCAACCCGCGCCGCATTGCGTGACGGCAAGCTGCACACCGGCGACCACGCGCGGCGCGACGCGGACGGCGATCTGTTTTTCATTGGACGGCGAACCGACAGCATGCGGGTGCGCGGAGAGAACGTTTCGGCGTGGGAGATCGAGCGGGTGTTTGCCGGGCATCCGGCGGTCAAGGCGAGCGCCGCAATTGGCGTGGCGACATTGGTGGGGGAGCAGGACATCCTTCTGGATGTGCAGTTCAAGGACGCAGCCATAGACTGGGAAGCGCTCCATGCATGGGCTTCCGAGCGCCTCGCAAGCTTTCAGCTGCCGCGATATTACCGGGCTGTCGAGCAGTTCGAACTCACCGCGAGCGAACGGATCCGCAAGCATCTGCTTTCGCGGGACGTGGGTAACGCATGGGACAGGCTGCGCCGCTGAAGCTCTATCAGAGCGGAGCAAGGCGCAGTCAGCCAGTTATCTCATCCTGATACCTGTACAGCGACATGCGATAATGCGAGCCTGTGCCTGACCGATGCTGAGAACAAGAACGTGAGATCCGCCCCGCCCACCAGCCGCCGCAAGTCCAATGCGCCACTCGCCGTTTCCGGCGAGGAAAAGGCGAGCGATCCGACGGAGTCATCGCTCTTCGTGCAATCGGTTGAAAAGGCCATGCGCGTGCTGACCGCGTTCGACGGCAGCAAGCGGCAATTATCGCTTTCTGAGATCTCCGCACTCACCGGCTTCGACACAAGCGCCACGCAACGCTTCACGTTCACGCTGTCGGCGCTGGGCTATTTATTTAAGGACCCGGACAGCCGCAAGTACGAACTGTCGCCCAAGCTGCTCGATTTCACTTACCACTATCTGACCTCCAACGAACTGGTAAGCCGGGCCACGCCGTATCTTCAGCAACTCGGATCCGAGACGGAAGAGGCCACCAATCTGACCGTGCTCGACGACGTCGACATCGTGTTTGTGCTGCGGATTGTCAGTCGCAACGTGTTCAATGCGCACGTGATCACGGGCTCGCGGTTGCCGGCGTATTGCACGGCGCCCGGTCTCGCAATCCTTGCCACGCTGCCGGATGGAGAGGTCGACGATATCCTGGCGCGCACCAACCTTGTCCAGTACACCGCATCCACCGTGCATCAGCCGCGCAAGATCAAGGAGCGCCTTGTGCAGATCCGCAAGCAGGGCTATGCGCATACGGAAGACGAATATTTCGTCGCCGATATCTCGACTGCCGCGGCCATTACCAACGCGCATGGCCGAGGCATCGGCGCGGTGAACATTGCCGTCGCGCGCTCACGCTGGCACGCCGATCGCGACGAACAGCGCTTTGCGGACCTGGTGGTGTCGACTGCATCCGCTATTTCGGCCCGTCGGCGCGCGGACTGACCGTCTCGTCACGTTTTCACCCAGGGGCCTGCTTTAGGTTCCACGTCCCGAGGCCGCCGCGAACGCGCTGATCAGACGAACCGCGCTTGGTCCAGATCCTCGATAAGCGTCGGCCCCGTCGGAATCCAGCCCAATCGAGCTTGAGTGAGGGCGCTCGATGCCGGCATATCGAGGCCGACGAACATTCCCATCCATCCGAAATGTGCCGCTGCTTCCTCCGCGGTGATCGAAGCGACCGGCAGATTCAGGCCCCGGCCGAGGGATTCTGCGATAGCCCGGCTCGTGATGCCTTCTTCACCCACTGCGTGATAACGCTCGCCCTGATTGCCTGCCTCTACTGCGAGCCGGTAGAGACGTGCAACATCGGAAAGGTGACCGGCTGGCCAGCGGTTGAGGCCGTCGCCCACATAGGCCGAGACGCCTTTCTCGCGTGCAACTGCGACGAGCGGCGAAATCAGTCCCTGCTTGAATGGATTGTGGACCTGGGGAAGCCGCACGACGGACACATTGATGCCCGTCTCGAGAAGCGCATTCCCGGCTAGTTCCGACGCAATACGTGGATTGGGATGACTGGTATTGAAGACGTCTTCGAGCGCCGGTTCGCCGTGCTGACCGCTGCCCATTCCGGTTCCCGAGGTGATGACGAGGGGCCGGTCGGAGCCTGCGAGTGCGGAGCCAAGGGCGGCGATGGCGCGCTTGTCCTTTTCACAGTTTTCGGCGAATTTGGTGAAGTCGTGGTCGAACGCAGTATGGATGACCGCATCCGCTTGCGCTGCGCCGCTGTGCAGGCTTTCGGGGTTCTCCAGCGTGCCGCGATGCACCTCGGCGCCGGCGGCTTCGAGTGCGCGCGCTCCATCGTCCGAACGGGTCATGCCGATAACATGATGGCCTGCTTGAATGAGTTCCGGAACGAGAGCCGATCCGATGAATCCTGTCGCGCCCGTAAGAAAAATACGCATGGTTGTTGCCTCGCTGGATAGTAAGGAGCCTACTATCCGGCGATTTTCTATTCCTTTAAAGTAGTGAGATCATCATATTAAGATGACTAATAGGGTCCTCATGCCGATCAGCACGCCCAGTTCCTTAGGAGTCTTTCTACGCAACCGCCGAACGCGGCTGGACCCGGCCGCGTTCGGGTTTTCGGGACCCAGGCGCACGCCGGGGTTGCGCAGGGAAGAGGTTGCATTGCGGGCGCATATCAGCCCGACCTGGTACACGTGGCTGGAACAGGGACGTGGCGGCGCGCCATCGTCAGACGTATTGGACCGGATCGCCGGCGCGTTGATGCTGACGGAGCCGGAGCGCGAATATCTTTTCGTATTGGGGCTGGGACGGCCGCCGGAAGTCCGCTATACGTCTGTAGACGGTGTCAGTCCCCGGCTGCAGCGCCTGCTCGATTCGCTCGATGGAAGTCCCGCTCTGATCAAGACCGCTACCTGGGACGTCGTTGCGTGGAACCGTGCCGCGGCCATCGTGCTGACCGATTACGGCGCACTGCCGGCAGATCAGCGCAACATCCTGCGCTTCCTGTTTTGCAATCCCGCTATTCGCGCCAAGCAGCATGACTGGCAAAACATCGCCCGGTTTGTTGTCGGTGCGTTCAGGGCGGATGCCGCGCGGGCGGGTGCCGTGTCGGAGGTCAATGAACTCGTGGACGAGCTTTGCAGGGCCAGTCCGGAGTTCGAAGTCCTGTGGCGGGAGAACGAGGTGCACGGTCACGGAGACGGAACGAAGGAACTGATGCACCCGGAGCTCGGCACTATTGAACTGGAATACTCATCGTTTTCAGTCGATGGCCGGCCGGATCTCGGATTGATCGTCTACACACCGGTCGATGCCGCGATCGCGGACCGCATCAGGAAGATGTCCGCGGCTGCGCGGCTTGTCGAGAGCACGACCTGATTCTTGCACCGGGTCTCGATGGCATCGTCGAAGCGACGCCCTTCGGTGCATCATCGTTTCCGGATAACGTTTTCCTCTCCCTTGTAAGACTCCGGGTCGAGTTCATGTTTTTTCAGTTTGTCGTAGAGCGTGTTCCGGGCGAGGCCGAGCAGTTCACTGGCTGCCGCCGTCCTTCCCGCGCACAGCCTCAACGCGTCTTCTATCAAGCGCCGCTCCAGCGCCGCGACCTGTTCGCTCAACGTACGATTTGGCCGTAGCGTGGTGGCCATAGGTGCATGGCTCTGTTTTAGCAAGCCCAGCACGAAGCGCTCAGCCACATTCTTCAATTCTCGCACGTTGCCTGGCCACGGACGCTGCATCAACTCGAGTTCCTGCGCCGAACTCACCTCGGGCACATCCCGCTGGTGCCGAGCCGCCGCTTCAAGAAGGAAGTGATTGAAGAGCAAGGGGATGTCCTCTGGACGGTCTCTTAGCGGAGGGATTTCGAGAAAGGCGACGCCAAGCCGGTAGTACAGATCCGCCCTGAACTCGCCATGCTCGGAAAGCTCCAGCAGATCCACTTTCGTCGCGGCGACGACCCTGCAATTCATCGGGATCATCTCGTTCGACCCGAGGCGTTCGAACTGGTGTTCCTGGAGCGTGCGCAACAACTTGGCTTGCTGCCCGAACGGCATGCCCTCGATCTCATCGAGAAACAAGGTGCCGTGTCCCGCATATTCGATCTTCCCCAACCGTCTCTTCGATGCCCCCGTGTAAGCGCCGGCTTCGTGTCCGAACACTTCGCTCTCGAACAGCGACTCGGGAACCCCTGCGCAATTGAGGGCCGAGAAGTGGTGCTTGCGGCGCTGACTGTGGTCATGCAGGCAGCGCGCGACCAGTTCCTTGCCCGTGCCCGTTTCCCCGAGGACGATGACGTTCGCGTCGGCGTCCCCCAATGACAGCACCAATTCACGGAGCTGCCTGATGGCGGGGGAGCGGCCGATGATGGTCGACTCGATCGATTCGCGGGCCGCCAGCGTCGCTCTCAACGCCTGCACTTCGAGCGTGAGCCGGCGCTTCTCCAGCGCACGCCGGACAGCCTCGGCGAGCCGGTCGGACGAGAACGGCTTTTCGATGAAGTCGTAGGCGCCGTCGCGCATGGCATCGACGGCCATGGAAATATCGCCGTGACCCGAAATCAGGATCACGGGCACTCTCGGCGCCATTGCGACGGCTTGCTGCAGGAGCTGCACGCCATCCATGCCCGAGAGCTTGACGTCCGTCACCACGATGCCGGCAAAGTCATCGGTCAGATAAGTCAGTGCGGGCTCGGCCGCATCGAATTCGGAAACCCGGATACCTTCGAGGCGCAGCGCCTGAGCCGCACCCAGACGCACGGCGGGGTCATCTTCGATCAGGATGACGGTAAGCGCGTCTGAATTGTTCATGGTCTAGGCCGCCTTGAGTGACACGATGAACTCGGCGCCCGGCGCGCAGCCGCGCGCTGCGATCGAACCGCCAAACTCCTGCACGATACCGAGTGAAATGGTCAGGCCCAGCCCGAGTCCCGCACCCTGGCGTTTGGTCGAGAAGAACGGCTCATAGAGGCGCGCCTGGACTTCGGGCGTGATGCCGGTCCCGGTATCGCGGACACTGATGAGTACGTGTTCACGGTTCCTGTCGACCGCGATGGTCAACACCTTCTGCTGGTCTGCACCCTCCGCGGTTTCCATTGCATCGATTGCGTTCGACATCAGGTTGATCAGGACCTGCTCAAGACGATTTGCGTCGCAAATGGCAAGGGTATCGGCGTTGCCCATCCGGCGCACCATGACCCCGTCCTGTCTGATCCTTTGCTCGAGCAGGAAGAGCGCGTCGTTCACCACCGAGCCCACCGCGACCGGCTCGGCGCCGGCTGGCGACTTGCGCGCGAACTTGCGAAGCTGGCCGGTGATTTTCGCCATCCG
>NZ_CAXTGZ010000072.1:0-3387 GCF_964243625.1 uncultured Caballeronia sp. | reverse complement strand
GCCCTGTTGGCTGGCGTGGGCCTGTTCGCCATCCGCATGACGAGCTGGGTGATCGCGACAAGGTTGCTGCGAGCGTCGGCGTGCAGTCCTCTGTCCATCATCTTGATGGCGTTGTCGGTCAAGGTTCTTAATGCCGCCAGTGGCTGGTTCAGCTCATGGGTCACGCCAGCGGACATCTGGCCGAGCGTCGCGAGCTTGGCCGCCTGCACGAGACCGTCCGTTGCGGATTTCAGGGCCTGTTCCGCACGCAGGCGTTCCTGCACTTGCGCGGTCAGCAGCGCGTTTGCATCGACGAGATCCTGGGTCCGGGACACCACCTGGTCTTCGAGACTGAGCTTTGCGAGTTCCAGTGCCTGCCTGCTCGCCTTGGCATGCACATGCGCCCGTCTGCGCTGGTAAAAGACCACGATCAGGCTGGTGATGAAGAGGACCGCGAGCGCACTCGCCGCAGCCGCGGTTCGCGCCGACGTGACGATCGGCACCACGCTGCTCAATACCATCACGCTCCAGTCGGTGCCCGGAACGAGCCGGGTCTGGGCCAGGTACAGCTCCCGCACCTTCGGGTCGACGTGACCGCCTTCGCTCTTTGCGCTCTCGATCAGCATGGCGTCCGCGGTGAGACTGCGGATCTCCTTGAAGCCGATGGTCTTCATGATGCCGTCTTCGTTGTATTGACGTGTATCGACCAGCTCCTTTCGAGCGCGTGCAGATAGCGGCCTCAAGGCCTTGTATCGCCATTCGGGAACCGTGCTTAGGAAGGCGATGCCATTGCCGTCGAGGACAAGCAGGCGTTCGTCGCTTCGCAGCCAGAAGTCGTGCAGCGAGTCGAGGTTGATCTTGACCGCAGAGATGCCGACTATCTCGCGGCCGTCGCGCACGGGTGTCGAGAAGTAATAGCCCGGCTCCGCGCCGGCGGCGCCTATGCCGAAGAAGTGGCCGTTCGAGCCCGCGTTCGCGCTCTTGAAGTACGGCCGATATGAAAAATCCATTCCGACGAACGAGTTCTTTTCTTGCCAGTTGCTCGCGACGATTGTCCTGCCGGTTCGATCTATCAGATAGCTCGCGGTTGCCTGCGCGGCTTTGTTGACGTGGTCCAGATAGTCGTTGACTGCGGAGATCGACGCACGATCCTTGACCGGTTGTTTCATCAAGCTTATGACGTCACGGTTCTGCGCGATGACAGCGGGCAAGAACGCATAACGTGCAAGCTCCCCGCGCAGCGAGTCGACGTAAAGGTCGAGCTTGTGCCCCTCCGATTCCTGCAACGACGAAGCCGCAACCCGCTCGCCATAGCGATAGCCGAATGCGCCCGCTGCGAGCACGCATCCGAGAACGGCAAGCAGTACAAGCAGGCGCGCACGAACGTAGGAGCGGGTCGTCATTGCATGAGCACTCGTGTGGAACGAGTGGAGTTTGACTACACCCCTGTGGTTTGCGATATCAGTGTTTGCATTAGGTCGCATGCCGGCAGGCGACTTCGCGTGACTCATGAACAGTGCCGCAACAGTGGCGGCAGGACGCGACCGTCCCCGAACCCGTGATCGGGTAGCGGTTCCATTACGGATTTCCGGGATGCTGCGGGGGTGGCCTGAGTTCACACATCAAAAAACATCAGTTAAATCAATGCATATCAGGAGTGCTGCCCAATCGCGCGAATTGGCATGGACGTTGCCTTGTGAGTCCTGCCCGATAAAAGGCGTCGTCGGGTGAAGACAACAAAATTACCTCTCCCGGAGGAGACATGCTAATTACCCTGATGCGCGGCATACGTCGCGCGAGTATCCCCGTTTGTCTTGGAAGAGTTCTCGCCGGGGGCGTCGCCGCCTTCATGATTGCGGGCTGCAACAGCGGTTCCGACGACGGAAAACCGTACGCCATAGCGGTTACATCGCTGTCTTCCACGCCGCAGTACGTGTCGGGCGGCAGCGCGTTGATCCAGATTGCGACGAACGCCCCGGCGGCGCAGGCGGTCGTGGTCAAGGTCAATGGCACTGACGAATCCGCCGCGTTCAAACCAACCGCTGTTGCCGGCGTCTACCAGGGCGTGGCCACCGGCATGGCGACCGGCGGCAATACGATCGTCGCGTCGATCGGCACGACCAGCGCGTCGCTCAACGTCACCAATTACCCGATCACCGGTCCGATCATCTCGGGTCCGCACCTGAGCCCGTTCCTCTGCCAGACGCAGGCTTTTGCGTTGCCTGACGCAAGCATGCTCGGTACGGCTACCGATGCCGACTGCTCCGCGCCCACGAAGGTGACCTATATCTACATGCCTAACGGTGGCAGTGCGTTCAAGCCCATGCCGAGCACGACAGCGCTGCCCGCCGATGTCTCGACAACCACGACGCTCAGCGGCGCAAAGGTGCCGTTTGTCGTCCGTGTGGAGACCGGCACGATCGACCGCGGCATCTATCAAAATGCGGTGCTGCACGATCCCACCACCGAGGCGCAACCGACTCCGCTTGCTCCACCCAAGGCGTGGAACAAGCGGCTGATCGGTATAGAGGGATTCGGCTGCCCGGGCGGCTGGTACATTCAGGGCGGCGCCATAGGCAACCTGGCGATTGCGGGTTTCAACCTGAGCGACCTCGATCCCACCCGGCTCGGCGAAGGGTATGCGACCTTCAGCAACACGTTGCAGCATGCATCGAATAGCTGCAATGCCGTCCTGTCCGCGGAAGCCGCCATGATGAGCAAGGAACACTTCATCAAGACCTTCGGCGTGCCTGATTTCAGTGTCAGCGAGGGATGCTCCGGCGGGTCCTACGGCAGCATGCAGCCTGCGGACATCGTGCCCGGTCTGTTCGACGGCGTGCTTGTCATGTGCACCTTCCCTGATCCGTTGGCGATTGCATTTTCCGGCTCGGACGGTCATTTGCTGACGCACTACTTTGCCGTGACGAATCCCACCGGGTTCTCGACGGTGCAACAAGTGGCGGTCTCGGGCTATAAAGGCCTGCAGGCCTTCTACGATGCCGCCAACCAGGCCGGCCGCACCGATCCCATTTCGTCGCGGGTCGATATCTCGGGTTATGTTGCCGGGACCTGGAACACCATCGTGCCCGTGGGCCTTCGCTACGATCCGAACTCGAACCCGAAGGGCGCGCGTGCCGATGTGTACGACTGGAACCGCAATGTGTATGGCATAGACCCGAATACGGGATTCGCGCTGCGTCCGTTCGACAATACAGGCGTCCAGTACGGTCTCGCCGCGCTCAACGAAGGCTCGATTACGGCGGACCAGTTCATCGACTTGAACGCGAAGATCGGCGGTTATGACGCGGACGACAACTACATCAGCACGCGAACATCCGGCGATCCGGGCGCGATCCAGCGGATGTACAAAAGCGGTCTTCAATTGAGCGGCAACGGCGGTTTGTCGTC
>NZ_CAXTGZ010000071.1:0-16950 GCF_964243625.1 uncultured Caballeronia sp. | reverse complement strand
CCAGGGCTTCAACCAGGTCTACTTCGGTGTCACACAGGAAGATTCGGCGCGCAGCGGGCTGCCCGCGTTCAGTCCTTCAGGCGGACTGGAACAGATGACAGGATGGCTCGCTGCAATCTATCAATTCGACAAACACTGGTTCGGCGGCGCGATGATCTATTGCCAGCGAATCTCGGGTTCGGCGGCGGACAGTCCTATCGTGACGCAGCGTGGCAATCGCAATCAGATCACGTATGGCGCAGGCGTCGCTTATGCATTCAAATGAGCATTCAAATAATGCACTGGTTCATTCGAGTTCCACGCCCTTCAGCTCGGGAATGAGAAAAACCGTCGCCAGCATATCGAGCACGTATATGCCCGCGAGCGATGCAATCGCGACTTGCAGCGAATACGACGCAGCCAGTCCGCCCACGATGATCGGCCCGAATCCGCCGACCGCCCGTCCGATATTGAACAATACGTTCTGCGCTGTCGCACGAGCCGCGGTCGGATAGGCCTCGGAGATCAGCGCCCCGTAGCCGCCGATCATCCCGTTGATGAAGAGTCCCATCACTGCACCGGCCCAGAGCATGGCGCCCGGCGTGGATAACGTCGAATAGAAGATGACCATCACGACGGAACCCGCCTGGAAGAGGAGGAAGGTCGGCTTGCGGCCAATGCGGTCAGCAAGTTGGCCGAAGAGATAAACGCCGATCATCATTCCGACAATGGTCACCGAGGTCCACAACGCCGACTTGGTCAGGCCGAAGCCGAGCGTCTTTCCAAGGTAGGTCGGCAGCCAGATCATGATGCCGTAGTAGCCGAAGTTCTGGACAGAACACAGGATCACTATTCCGATGCTCGCGCGCGTCGTGTCGGCATCCGCGACAAGCAGTCTGAAAGCGTTGGCGCGGCGCTCGGGTTTCATCGCACTTCGCACGAATACCTCAGGCTCATGCAGTGAGTTCCTGACCATCCACGCGATGACCGCCGGCGCCACGCCAAGCAGGAACATGCCGCGCCAGCCAATATGCGGCAGCAGCAGCGGCGTCAGCAAGGACGCGGCGAGGACGCCTGTCTGCCATCCCAGCGCAACGTAGGACGACGCCCGCGCACGATACTTCGCGGGCCATGCCTCGGCCGCCAATGCCATGCCAATACCAAACTCGCCGCCGAGCCCGATCCCCGCGATGGTCCGGTACGCAAGCAGATCCCAGAAGCCCGTTGCAAACGCGCACAGTCCTGTGAAGACCGCGAACAGCACGATGGTCCACGTCAGCACGCGAATCCGGCCATAGCGGTCGCTCAGCGAGCCGAACACAATACCGCCCGCGACCGCGCCGATCAGCGTCCACGTCACCAGTGCGCCGGATTGCTGCGTGCTCAGATGCAATTCCAGCGCGATGGCGGGCAGCATGAAGCCGAGGATGAGCAGATCGAAGCCGTCCATCGCGTAGCCGGTTGCCGAGGCGATGAGCGCCTTCCACGCGTTTTTATCGGCGGTAAGTTTGGTGCTCGGCGCTGTCGGCACGCTGCTTCCGGATGCCTTTGCGTCGGCTTCCATATAAGCTCCAGTGGGGATGCGTTTTGAATTTGAAAGCGTCGCGTGCAGCTGAGAGTCGAGCGAGCAAGCATTCGATGCTGGACCAACCGACGGGGGCTGGTGCCCCCGATCGCCTGCCGTGCAGACTTGCTTAGCTCGTTGTCTGGCTCTCGGCCACGGCTTCTGCCGCGCGTTTGCGCGCTGCTTTTTTCGCCGGCGCGGTTTTCTTCAATGCTACGGCTTTTTTCGCGACGCCTTTCTTTGCTGCCGCTTTCCTGGCCGCTTTCTTCGCCGCTTTCTTCGCTGTTGCGCCGCTCGTGGCAGAAGACTTTGCCTTGGCGTTCTTGCGTGCCGCGCCCGGTTGCGTGACCTTGGCATCTGCCGCAGCAGCGCCTTCCGCAATCAGGAACTTCGAACGGTCCTTGACCTGGGCAATCCATGCGGGTGCACGCCCGTGTCCGGTCCAGGTTGCGCCGGTCTTCGGATGAAGATACTTGGCCGCGCCCTTGCCCGGCAGACTGCCTGCCGTCTTCCGCCTTGTTTTCAAGGGTGTTTTCGCCGCGCTGCCTTTGGCCGCTTTTGCATTGCGCAGGGCCTTTGCTTTCTTCTCGATGTCCTCGGTTGTCAGGCCGTGCTCAAGCATGATGTTTCGAATCTGATCGACTGCCGCTTGCATCTTTTTTGCAATCAACGCGTCAGCCTGAACCTGTAGCTTCGTTATTTTGACGCGAAGCTGTTCGATTGTAGGCATTGGGACCTCCTGTAATGGATGTGGCCGCACTATGCCATGAGCGCCTGATTTGCAAAAGTGCCGATGAAGTGGAGGCACGCGAGAGGCACCATTTTGTATCGATACGAAGTCTTCAAAAGCGACTTGAGAGAAGAGCTAAAGACAGCGGCCAAAGAACGTCATGGGTGCTCTTGAACAAGGTTTTTCCATATCCAAGTCAATGAAGTGAGGTACAGGTACCCGGATTCGTGACTTTCATGCAAAAAACCCTTTAATTTATGGTCTGAGATGTTGCGTCTTGAAGGCGGTGTTGTTACGCTGGCGCCCAACCCGAGGATTTGTACCTTTGCGTTAGTCGGTGACGGCGCAAAGGCAAAGGTCTTGGGCAACTTTTGACTATAAGCGAGGCACTCATGGCAACAACCACCACGAAGAAAACCGCAGCTCCGGCATCGAAGAAAGCAGCAGCGCCGGCGACCAAGAAAGTGACGGCCGCAAGCAAGAAAGCAGCGCCGGTAGCAAAGAAGGCAGCAGCGCCTGCAGCCAAGAAAGCAGTTGTGGCCACGCCGCTGAAACCCATCAAGGACTCGTTCACCAAGGCGTCGCTGACTGTTCATCTGGCAGAACGCTCGGGCGTCGAGCCGAAGGCAGCGAAGGCATTGCTCGCGGCACTCGAAGAAACGCTGCTCGCATCGATTCACAAGAAAGGTGCCAAGGAGTTCACGCTGCCGGGCTTGCTGAAGGTCGTTGCGCAAGACGTGCCGGCGAAGAAGAAGCGCTTTGGCAAGGACCCGTTCACGGGTGAAGACAAGTGGTTTGCGGCGAAACCGGCATCGGTGCGCCTGAAGGTGCGCCCGCTGAAGAAGCTGAAGGACGCAGCACTGTAATCGAAGCACGGCAGTTGAGTCTTCAGAAGTAAGAACGCCCCTCGCGATGAAAATCCGAGGGGCGTTTTTTATTGTCAGCCTGGAAGATGATGCAGGCTATTTCGACTGCTCCATCGATGACTTCAGTTCCTTTGCCGCCTCTTCAATCCGCTTTGTCACGATCGCGTACGCTTCGGTCTGTGCCTGCTGCGTTTTCTGCGCGATATCCTGCATGTCGGCAAGCGCCTGATGCAGCGCCTTTTGTACGACCTCGGTCGGATTGGCTGCGGCTTTCGCCGGCGACGTAGCGAACTCCTGCGCGATGGTCTGGAAATCGCCTAGCGCCCGGCGAAGGATTTCGAGCTGTTTGTCGCGTAGCGCTTCCATGCCGCCAAATGCGACGCGATTCGCGGCCGCCAGCGCTTCGACGTCCTTGCGGCGGGCATCGAGGATTGCCTGGACATCGAATCCGGGAAGCTTGTATTGCTGGAACATTGCGGCAAACTGACTAAACGGGTCGGCGTACTCGGGCTTTGCCATGTGCGTCTCCAATAGGTTTATTAGCGTTCGAAAAACGCCGGCGCTACTGCGTGTACCACCTTCCGCGCCCAACGCTCATTCGATATTACAGCGGAACTGCCGTTACCGAATCCGAGGGAAAACGCGCGGGAGTTTCGCGCACATGCGCGACGCACTGTAATTTAAAGAGACAATTACCCGGGAACGTAGCGCGTTTGAGTGGCTCATAAGAATGAAGGGACGTTGCGTGTCCCGGCGCACGAGTGGAGTGAATGATGAAAGTCGCAGCGAAGATTTTTATATCTGTGCTGATTGCGGGCACGTCGGCGGGGGTTCATGCGCAGGCAAGCGCGGCTCCGGGCGATGCCGCAAACTCATCGCTCACACGCAGTTCCGCTCCTACGGGAAATGCCGCCGGTAATGATCCTCAAACGAGCACGGGCTTGAGCAAGGGAACAGACGGCGTTATCAGCAGCATGAGAGCCAACGGCACGCGGACCACTGAAAGTCCTCTTGTCAGGGCGCCGAACAGAACCGGGACCATGCCCCGCACGCGTTGATCTCCCGCACGTTCACCTGAACACCAGCCCGCGAGCGCCGTCTCGCTGCAGTACGAAGTCCTGGATCACCATGGCGAGGTCTTTCTCGTTAGGACGCGTTCCCCAGGTGCTGTACCCCGCCACCGAAGCAATCACGAACCACGAGTGGGGCGGGAACCATTCGGCGATCACACCGCCTTCGCCGATGATCCTCAGGCGCCCGGTATCCCGATGAAATTCCGCCGACATCGACACACCGTCAATGTCCCTGCTTGTCCGGACCGGTCTGCTTAGCATCATGCGCTCCCTGTTGCGGCGTGTTTTATGACATCGGTGATATGGAATGTTTGGATCAAGCGGATCCCGGGCTATCGTGTGCAGCGAGCGCGACAGTCCGGGCTTTTATTGAAGGCGTTGAATCATTCGCACGATGAAAACCGTGCGGCGGCAAAACGGCGCGGTGAGGCCGCACCAAAATTTACCCAAGCGGCTTGTGATTCCGGATGCGCGGCGAGGACCGCGCATGACTGAAACATAAGTCGACGATATCCGGCAGGCAATCCCTCTTTTAGGAGGGCATCGACTAATAGGGTATTGAGTCAGTATTGAGTCAGATAAGACAATAGATCGACGGACAGGCAGGCCGCAATGCACTTAAATGCGGCCTGCCTCGCGAAGCAAACGTCGAAGCAACATGACCTGGTTGACGGCATCGGCTTCGAGCAATGACAAGCCGTCCTTCGAGAAGACCTCTTCGGGATGATGCTGCGGGTCGCCGGCGAGCCCCGACTCGATGCTCTGCCCAACGCACGTGATCCATTCTGCAAGCGGCGCGTTTGCGGCGAACCCTGCGCCGAACGAGCGTGCGCGTGTCGCCGTTCCCGCCACCCGGCGCAGCAGCGCGAGCGCAGTGGAGCCGGTGCGGTCCTCGCTGGATGTATCGAGCTTCTCGAGCCGTAGACGTGCGAGCACTTCCTCCGCGTTGTTGCTTGCAAGACCCGCGGCGCGTCTTAACCGCTCGAGCTCGAGTTCATCGCGTTTCGATCTTCCGAGCGACTCGGCAAGATAAGCGAAGTTGGCCGCGATCGCCTCGATCAATCGTTGATTGAAGCGGGCCGGTTCACGGCTTGGCCATAGCAGGAAAGTCGCGAGCAATGCAACGACACAACCAAACACGTTGTTCGAAAGCCGCGTGATGGCATAGCCAATTTCAGCACCGCCGGGCGCCGCGAAGTCCGCGACGAGCACGAACGTCGGCGTGATGAAAAGCACAAAAAGGCTGTAGCTCACGGGTCTGAGCGCCATGGTCGCGCACACGAGCGGGAACACGACCAGCGAAATCGCCACGGGCGAATGAACGGCGAGACCGATCGCGGCGGCAAGCAAGCCGCCGACAATGCTCCCCGCCGCGCGCTCGATGCTGCGCGGCCAGCTCGTTGCAATGGACGGCTGCAGGATCAGCAGCGTGGCCATGGTCGCCCAGTATCCGAACG
The DNA here is from genome assembly GCF_964243625.1 of uncultured Caballeronia sp. Taxonomy (NCBI): domain Bacteria; kingdom Pseudomonadati; phylum Pseudomonadota; class Betaproteobacteria; order Burkholderiales; family Burkholderiaceae; genus Caballeronia; species uncultured Caballeronia sp. The sequence goes on along the minus strand of NZ_CAXTGZ010000071.1, from coordinate 11,281 downwards.
GCAGGTGGAGCAGGCGCACCGTGATGAACACGATGGTCGCCGCCACCGCAACACGCGCCGCATGCCGCGCGCCGATGGAATCGGTCGACGCATTCGCCTTCAACGTTTCGACGCCACGTTTCAGAGTCGTTACCGCGGCGTTCCACCAAGCATCCTGCACGATCGGAGCGGGTTCGAGCTCGCTGAAATCGACATCGAATCGAAGTGCGATCTTTTCGCCCAGCGCGGTTTCCAGTTGCTGCGCAAGCGAGTGAAGCCGGTCGCGCTGATGCCAAGTCGGTTCCCAGGGTTGATCGGCGAGGGCGCGCGACAGTCTTGACAGTACTTCAGCAAAGGCCTCCAGAGCACGCGCCGCACGCTTCGAATTGGGCAGCCTATGATGACCGCGCTCGCAGGCATCGGTGACGGCAATCAAATACGCGAAGATCTGCTCGCTGTCGGCGAGTGCGAGAAGCAGGTTGTTGTAGGTGTCGCGCCGGTCTGCCTTCGCCGATGGAACCCGCGCCAACGCCTTGCGTGTCGTCTCGATCGCGGCTCGCGCCTGCCCCCGATACCGCGACGCATGCGACGCCCACTCCTGGAATCCGGCGCGCTCGCGCTTGAGCAGGCGGGCGCTGTCGCTGGCGATATCGGCGAGTCGCGCGTAGGTCGAGCGCATGGCGGCGCGGCTCGACCCGAACGGATGAATGCGCCAGACGGTGAAGCTGAGTGCAGTCGCGAACAGGCATCCGGCAGCATATAACGCGAGAAATCTGAAGCTTTCGAATGAGCCGTGAATGGGACGATCGACCATCACCACGCACGCCGTTGCGGCAAGAATGCCGACTTGCGCCGATGCCGATCCCCAGATCCGCGCCAACGCGCCGAGTCCTGAAAACACAAAAACAGCAACAGCCGCGGCGACAATATTCGATCCCGACGCGTAGGCCGTCAGCCCTCCGCACACGGTGGATAACAACGCGAAGGCGCTCATGGATGCAAAGCGCATCCGGTTCGATCCGGCCGCGTCCGCGAGGCAGGTCCAGAACGCGCCGATTGCTGCCCACGAAAACTCCGGCATGTGCAGCAGGTTGCCGAGCAGCAGCATGACCGTCGATGCAAACGCGGCGCGCAAGCCTTCCGACAAATCCGCCTGGCTGACCGCGAACGACACCATCCACACGGGACGATTCCGCGCAACGGAGTCGAGCAAGCCGGATGCCGCCTTGCCGTGGCGTCCCGCTACTTTTCTTGATTCGCGATGAAGATCTCGCAGGCGCGACATAAGCTCGATGGACGTCCGTGTGTTGCGCTACGTTGAGGGACCGCGTTGTTTCTCGTTGATGATCCACAGCACTTCGGCGTCTTCCTGACTCGTCGATACCGCCGCGTGCCCCGTGCGGCTATCGAAGTAGATGCTGTCGCCGGCTTCCAGATGTGTCGGCGCGTAGAGCTCGGAGTAAAGGCAGACCGCGCCGCTCAGGACGAACAGGAACTCCTCGCCTTCATGCCGGCCCCATTCCTCGAATGCATCGAGTGAATGTGCGGTGATACGAATGCGAAACGGGTACATGGCCTTTTGCGCGAGTTCGGTCGCGAGCAGTTCCATTTCGTAGCAACCGGCCGTGTGGGGGCTTCCTTGCCCCTTGCGTGTCAGCGCACGGCGGCCTCCGGCATTGGCTTTGGCATTGGAGCCGAACAGCTCGACCAAGTCGATCTTCAGGCCATGGACGATCCTTTGCAGCACGTCGAAGGTCGGCGACATCAGCCCGTTTTCAACCTTCGATAAAGTCGAACGCGATACGCCGCACAAGCGGCTCGCGACTTCGAGCGTCAGCGTTTGCTGGAGACGCGCAGCTTTGACCCGGCGGCCAAGGTCTGTCGATGATTGCTCGGCTGGCCTCAAGAGATTCGTGTCCATGGATCGCGGGAAGAGAAGCGGATAGGCGTGACTGTTTCCGATAATACCATCGGCATAAATACGCTTTATTGGCGGGGCGAGAATGGGTCAAGTCGCACCTTGATACATATTGGTGCCAGGATTCTCGCAATATTGCCAACAAAAAAACCGCGTAGTATAGTTTCCGGGCTTACAAAAGTTTCCTATCGGAAACTAGCTTGAGAGCCGATCCGGCAGCCTTGCGGGTCGTCATTCCGTCCTACCCGTCTCGTTGCGTCTGGAGTCAGTCGTGAGTTCAAAAGTCGTTATTGTCGGCGGCGGGGTTATCGGCAGTTCGGTGGCCTATTTCCTGCGCGCGTCGGACCCGACCGTGTCCGTCACCGTCATTGAACGCGACACCACTTACGCCCGGTCTTCCTCGGCACTGTCTGCTGCCTCCATTCGACAGCAATTCTCCACGCCCTTGTCCGTGCAAATGTCCTTGTATGGGATCGAATTCTTGCGCGGGATCGGCGAGGTGCTCGAGATCGATGGCGAAAAACCGTGTATCGATCTGCATGAGGGCGGTTATCTCTTTCTCGCAACGCCGCCTGGCGAATCCACGCTGCGCGAGAACCACGCCATGCAAACGGGCCTGGGCGCCGATATTTCCCTGCTCGACAAGACATCGCTTGGCGCGAAGTTTCCATGGCTCAATACCGATGACCTGATTGCGGGCGCCTACGGCAATTCCGGCGAAGGCTGGTTCGACGGATATGGCCTCGTGCAAGCGCTGAAGAAGAAAGCGCAGGCGCTCGGCGCGCGTTATGTGTGTGCCGACGTTGCGCAAATGGAACTGGCGGGCAACCGCGTGATACGCGTAATCACGCAAAGCGGCGAGCGTTTCGATTGCGATACCGTTGTGAACGCCGGCGGTCCATGGGCGCGCAATATCGCCCTGATGATGGGTATCGACATACCTGTGCGTGCGCGCCGGCGCAGCATATTCAATGTGTCATCGCCGGCCCGGCTGAGCGCGTGTCCGCTGCTCATCGATCCGACCGGCGTCTACTTCCGCCCTGAAGGGAAAACGTATATTTGCGGTACGTCGCCGGACGCGAACAACGATCCGGACGACTTGCCGCTGGATCAGGTCGATCACGCCATCTTCGACGACGTCATCTGGCCGACGCTTGCGCATCGTGTGCCGGAATTCGAGGCGCTGCGTGTAGAGAATTGCTGGTCAGGTTACTACGAGTACAACGTACTCGATCAGAACGCGATCATTGGTTACCACCCGCAAATCGATAATTGCGTGTTTGCCAACGGCTTCAGCGGTCATGGTTTGCAGCAAGGCCCGGCGACCGGGCGCGGTGTCAGCGAACTGATTCTTGGCGGGGCATACAAGACGCTGGATCTGTCGTCGCTGGGCTGGACGCGCGTGATTGAAAACCGGCCTATCGTGGAGAAGAATGTCGTGTGACGTTCGCCGACCAGGAGAAGCACGTAACCTTTCCTTTGGTGAAAACCAATTGCGCCCGGCTCTATGCCGGGTTTTTTTCGTGCGATGGCGTTAAGAGAACGCGGCTTGATAGACCTTCGGCGTGACGCCAGTCTGCTGCTTGAACACACGCGTGAAATGCGACTGATCCGCGAAACCGGTTCGTGCGCCCACTTCGGCAATCGCCCGTCCGCCGCGCAAGAGCGGCATTGCGCTGCGCACGCGTTCTTGTTGAAGAAACGCATGCGGACTGAGGCCTGCTTCGCGGACAAAGGCGCGAAGCAGCACGAACGGGGTGACATCGAATTCTCTTGCAAGCGTCGATAAAGTCAGGCCCGCGTGCAGGTCATCACGCAAACGATCCTTGACCGCGCGCACGAGCGCGGGTTCGTTGCGCACGACGGGCAGATCGGCAGGACGACCCGCATGCCGCGCATACAAACCGGTGACGGCAGTGGCCAGCACTTCGCTGCGCTTGAACGCATCGTGGTCCACTTCCGAGCACCAGTTCACACCGTAGAGATGCTGCGACAGTTCGGTATCGGCGATGAAAGGGCTCGGCATGTCGAATCGCTCGCGCCGCGCAATGCCCAGACGCTCGCAATACGCGGCAAGCGCGCCCGGCTGCACATGCGCCACGCGCATTTTCCATTGACCGTCGCCGGCGGCGAGGCCTGCGTGGACCCGATCGGCGTCGATGACAATCACGTCGCCGCGGCGGCACAAACGACGCTGCTGCTGGACCTCGACCGCAAGCACACCGCCGGTGATGACGGCCAGGCAATGTGTATCGTGCGAATGGGGCGGATACCGGTGACCGACGAAACGGCCCTTGAGCATGACGGCGTCCATTACGTCGGGCGCGTGCCAGAGCTTGATCGATTTGGTAGGCGCGGTTGCGGTCATGGAGTGCGGCCCGTGGAAGCGGCGGAAAACATCATGATAAGTCCTGGCCTTCCGGGCTGCACGCGCTGAGGCAAGGCTTGCATGAGACTTACCGGAAGCTCACGCAAAGAGCGATAGCCCGCCCACGAGTTTGCCGACTTTTTTCTTCGGTCCGACGAGACCAACTGCGAGGTATTGCAGCGCTTCCCCCGGCAACGCATTGACGGCGCCCAGAAAGGCCGCGTAGTCGGTCGTGGTCTGGCCCTGCACGGGGAAGTCGACGACATCGCAGTTCGCAAGCGACTTCCGGCGAAGCGCGCTCAGTTGCTCGGCCGTGGCCTTGAGCACAGGAATGCCGATGGGGATGAGGCCCGGGTGAGCGGTTCCGTCGAGTTCGCGCAGCGGTTCACCAACCAGATGCTGATGCCGCTGGCCCAGCGTGAACGCCACCACTGCGGCGGCGTTCGAGGCCTTGCCGGGCGGCAACGCTTCGTCCACGACGATGACACACCGTTCGGGTTCGGCGGGCGTCTCGGCGCCGGCCGCGGCGATTGCTTCGTTTTGCACTAACAATGCTTTCTCCTGAGGAAGACGCGGAAAACACAATGCTAGGGAAACGCCTTGCAAATGTATTGGACGATTTTGCAACAGAAACGCTTTTAGCCGGCAGCCGACTTAATCGTTGTATGGGAGTTGGCGGTCGCGAGGTTTTCACGCGCCCACCGTATCTCGAAACAGGACGTCTGAAAGAAGTCCTCACCAACGCGCGATGTTCGCCCCTGCCTGTTTCCATCGTCTATGCGAGCGGACGGAACGCGAGCGCTGCAACTCAGGCGTTTGTGGAATGGATTGCGGCGAGCTTTGAAGAGAACGACTTCAATCCAAAGAACGTTTAGCTGGACGGCATAAACGCGTGCTGTTTCCGGTCGAGCAAGTTTGTTTATCGCGAACAATCCTTCAGATGCATTGAAAAAATCCTGCGCGCGTGTTTAAGTGCCCGCTGACGTCTTTTTTCGCGCTCGTGCAGAGCGACCAAAACGACGGTCCCTGGCCGCCAATGTGAATTTCAATGAACGCCGTCTTCAAGACTTTTCTCGCGCTGATCCGTCTTCCCGGTTATCCCGGCATTTCTCTCGCGATGTTTCTCTCGGGCATCGCGTCCTCGTTCGCCGTGCCTTACACATCGCTGTTCGGCGCGACCGAGGCGCACATGACGCCGGTGCGCCTCGGCATCTTCATGACGCTGACGGCCGTCAGCAGTGTGGTGGTCAGCGCCTATCTCGGGCGCATTGCCGACCGGCGCAGCGATAAGAAACGCATCGTCCTGCTATCGATCGCCGGGTCGGCGCTCGGCTACGCGCTGCTCTGCGTAACGCGCAACTACATCTTGCTGACCATTTTCGGTTGCGTGTTCCTGAGCATCGGCGCTGCGGTGTTTCCGCAACTCTTCACGTTCAGCAAGGCGCGACTGCACGCAGAAGGCATCAAAGACACCGAATTGCCGATGGCTACGCTGCGCACGACGCTTTCCTGCGCGTGGGTGTTCGGGCCGGCGGCCGGTGCGATCGTGCTCGGTGTATCCGGGTTCAACGGGTTGTTTTTATCGGCGGCGGGCGCGTTTGCGGTGGCCGGCGTGATCGTGTTGTTCATGCGCGAGCCGAAGGTGTACGACGCGCTCGAAGCAGGCGACAAAACCAGCAGCGAGATCCCGCAGCAAGGAAAGAACGCGCATGTGTACGCGGCGCTCGTGAGTTTCACGCTGATCGGAATGGGCTCGGCAATCGCGACGATCATGTTGCCGGTGCTGATCGTGGACCAGTTGCACGGCACGACTGCACATGTGGCGCAGATGGTCGGCCTCGGCGCGTTCGCCGAAATCCCGATGATGCTGATGCTCGGCGGCGCGTCCCGCCGGATCAACAAGTCAAACATGATCGCGTTTGCGTCGTTGTCACATATTGTTTATTTCGCCGGAATCGCGATGGCGCCCAACCTCTGGGTTCTCGTGCCGCTGCAGATCTTGAACGCGGTCGTGGTGGCGGTGACGTCGTGTCTCGGGATGTCGTATTTTCAGGAAATGATGCCCGGCGCTCTTGCCCGCGCGACCACGCTGTTTTTCAACACGATGCGTACCGGTTCCGTCATGGCTGGCGTGGCGTCGGGGTTCGTTGCGGCGACTTGGGGGTATCGCGCGGTGTTCGTGTTTTGCGTGATGCTGGCAACGACAGCGTCTGTCGTGCTGTTTATCTTCAACTATCAGCGGGGCGCGAAAGTGTTTATCGATCCTCTCGTCGAGCCCGCTGTTTTACCGGTCGCGCCTGGCACGGCGCTTGAGGTCGCCGATCACGCGCAATCGGCGACCAAGGTGTGACGCTCAGATCGGGTGACCATCCGGCGGCGCATCGGGCTGCTGCGGTTCCTCCGGCCGATGCCCCGGCGAAGGCGGCGACAACGGGTCCGCTTCCGGGTCGCGGTTCGGGTCGGCGAGGGGATCGGGGATCGGATTGGTCTGCATCCGGTAGCTGTGATGACTCAGTGTTTGCGTATTCATGGCTCGCCTCTTGGGGTCAATCGCGTTGAAAGTTCATGCTGCGTCTTTCAGCATAGGCGTATGCAGCGTGAAAGGCAGCCCGGGACGCGCGGAACCTTGCGTATGAAGTTCGGCAAGTGCCGCGCCGGCAATGGCTTCAGCGCGGCCGCCAAAACCCACGCGATGGATGTCAATTAAAGAAGTGCCGCGTTCATGCGCAATGCGCGCGACCGCGGATCCTTGTGCGCATTCGCTCAACACCAGCCTGGCATTGCCTATCAGGGCGGCCTGGGTCTCGGACGTCATCGCGCCGGCGAGATAAAGCGCGCCGGATTGCATCGCGCCCAGAACCGCACCGGTGCTTTCCGATTCCGACGCGTCGCCGATTATCGCGATTTGCCAGCCATCGGCGGCGAGGGTGTCGCTGATATCAGCCAATAGCTGGCCATTACTGGAGGCGCTCGTTTCGTCGTGCGGATCGATAAGAACCAGGCGGTCCGGTTCAATCCCATGAAACGCAAGCAGCGCCGCGTAGTCGTTCTCGGGATGCACGGCGGGTTCGAAAGCGCAGGCGCCCGAAGCGGAAAGCTCGGCACTCAAGGGTTCGTCGAACGTCGAAAAGGCGGAATCGGCGAGCATGGATCGGCTCCGGAACGTTGTTGCTTGCGATTGGAATTGCGCGAGGCACTGCACGCGCCGGGGAGCTTCCCGCACGGTTCATGCCTGTTTCTCAGTTCGATGCCGCCTCGGCGTCACGCCGCTGTTTTTTGCAGCCGTATCGGGATTGCCTTGGCCGCCGGAACCTTGCTGCGCTTTGCATGGTGCGACACAGGAATCAGCCGGTTGCACTCGGGGTAATAGCCCATGACGCAGCCGGCCGGGATGTCGTACGCATGAACCTGCAGGCCGCCAAGCTCGCGCAGCACGTCGTCCTTGGCCACCGTGGTCGCTTTCACCGTGTCGTCTTCGGCAAGCCCGAGACGGATCATGTCGTCCTTGTTCATCAACAGGACATCGCGCGACTTGGTGATGCCGCGAAACCGGTCATCGAGCGCGTAGACCGTCGTGTTGAACTGGCTGTCGCCGCGCGTGGTCATCAGGCGCAGCGTGCGTTCCCCATCGAATTGCATATCGGGGTCCTCACCAAACCCTGCCGGCACGATGAAATTCGCCTTGCCCGTCTTGGTTTTCCATTCGCGTTTGGCTGCGGGAAGCGGCCGATGAAACCCGCCCGGCTGCGACATGCGCTCGTTGAATTCCTTGAACTGCTCGGGATACGTCCGCTCGATTGCGCTGCGCACGAGCCCGTAATCCGCCACCCACGCATCCCAGTCGATATTCGGATTCGGCGGCAGGATCGACTTCGCGAGCGCCGCAACAATAGCCGGTTCGGACAACAGATGTTTGCTCGCCGGCTCGACCATTCCCTTCGATGCATGAATGCACGCCGTGCTGTCTTCCACCGTGACGGTCTGTTCGCCGCTCGCCTGCTGGTCCACTTCGATGCGCCCGAGACACGGCAGCAAATAAGCCGCGCGCCCGTGCACGATATGGCTACGGTTCAATTTCGTCGCAATCTGCACGGTCAGCGGCAATTTCTTCCACGCCGGATCGAGCACGCCCTGGTCCGGAATCGCACGTGCGAAATTGCCGCCGAGTCCGATAAACGCATCGATACCGCCATCGCGCACCGCCTCGCAGGTATCGACGGTCGTGAGCCCCGTGTCCTTGGGCGGCTCGAACTGGTACAGCTCGGTGAGCTTGTCCATGGGCACGAGTTCGGGCTTTTCCGTAATGCCGACCGTGCGTTGTCCCTGCACGTTCGAGTGGCCGCGAATCGGGCAAATCCCGGCTCCCTTCTTACCGATATTGCCGCCGAGCAGCATCAGGTTGGTCAGCATCTGCACGGCCAGCACACCTTCCCGGTGCTGCGTGATCCCCATGCCGTACAGGATGATTACGGCTTTCGCGCGAGCATATTCGGTCGCGGCCGCCTCCAGCGCGGAGCGCGTCAACGCAGATTCCAGTTCGATGTCCTTCCAGTGCGCCGCACGCATCGCATCGGAGAATGCTTCAAACCCATGCGTATGTTCGGCGATGAAACCCGCGTCCAGCACGCGCGGTGTGTTCCCGGCGATGGCTTTGTCGTCGGCTTCGATCAGCGCTTTGCAGATTCCCGTGACCGCCGCGATGTCGCCGCCGATCTTCACTTGGTGATACTGCGTGCTGATGCAGGTTTGTTCATTGGAAAGCATCTCCTTCGGCGACTGCGGGTTGGCGAAACTCACCAGACCCCGCTCGCGCAGCGGATTGAACGTGATGATCTGCGCGTTGCGTTTGCGCGCTTCCTGCAGCGGATGAAGCATGCGCGGCGCATTCGTGCCAGTGTTGTGGCCGAAGAAGAACATGCAGTCGGTGTGCTCGAAGTCTTCGAGCGTCACGGTTCCAACCGGCACGCCGATGGTCTCGGGCAACGCCACCGAGGTACTTTCGTGGCACATGTTCGAGCTGTCCGGCAGGTTGTTGCAGCCGTATAGCCGCGCCATGAGCGCATACATATAGGAGGTTTCAAGCGATGCACGCCCTGACGCGTAGAACACCACGCGCTTCGGATCGTAGCCGCGCAGCTTCTCGCCGATTTCATCGAAAGCTTGCTGCCACGGGATTGCCAAGTAGCGATCGGTTTCGGCGTCGTAGCGCATGGGCTCGGTCAGCCGTCCTTGCGATTCGAGCTCCATGTCGCTCCACGCTTCGAGCGCGGCGAGCGTATGGTGATCGAAGAACTCGGGCGTGGCGCGCTTTGTCGTGATCTCCCATGCAGTGGCCTTCGCGCCGTTCTCGCAGAACTCGAAGAGATGCGGATCGGCGGGTTTTGCCCACGAGCAGCTCACGCACGCAAAGCCATCCGGTTTGTTCTGCTTGAAGAGAACGCGGGTGCCGTTGACGGCGACGTGCTCTTCAAGAAGTATCGATGAAACCGCTTTCACCGATCCCCAGCCGCCTGCGGGATGGTTGTACTGCTTGATGTTGGGCTGATTGCTCATGCTGAGACGCTCCGCGGATGGACAAGAAGCGAACGGCTCGAATGCGTTCGCTGGCGGAGTTTCATTCAGCAAGAAACAGGCTCAAGGCGTGGTCAGAAAAATGAAAGCCGCCGGCCCGGGCGTTCGGGGCGGCGGCTTTCAAATGTTCGAAGCTGAGTCGAGCGGCGTTTTCTTTACAAGTCGCCGATGTCAGGCTTCCTCAGTTTGCTGGCCTTCGGGTGCCGGTTTGAATGCGTCGGCGCGACGGCGGATCTCTTCCACTTCGACTGTCACGAACGTGCGGTTCTCGGCGGCCAGCGCGCTTTGGTATGACGCACCTTCCGGCACGCGATGCAGCAACGCGCGCATTTCGCCCTGCGTGGTCTGTTCGACCGGTTCGAAGTTGTAGAGACGCAGCATCAATTCAGCGCGCTCGTGCAGCAGGAACAGGCAGGCGGCGAACACCGCTACGGCGACCACTTCCTGCGCGCCGAAGCTGAAGTCGGCCGGGATCGGCGAGAACGGCATGGCCACTACGGCGATCAATCCTGCGAAAGCCAGCACAACCGTCGCGTACAGGAAAAATTTCGCGCGGCCGACGATCCGGTCGTGTTCTTTCCTGAGTTGCACGGCAGTACGCGGAATGAGCGCCGTGTGACCGTGTTTTTGTTCGCGTTGCTGGAGTGCTGAAAGCGGAAGCGCGGCCATGGAGTCGGTTGCCTCGAAGTTCGGTAAGTTTGTCGCCAGGAATTGGCGCTGTCACCGGGTTAACGCCAAGCTTTCAGGAAAGTTGACGCCGGTTACGTGTTGTTTCAGTCAGGTCTCGAATTGTTTCTGAGGCGAGGGCGGGAAGGCACTGTTTATCCGCACAGGTCGGATTGACTGGCGAGGGCAGTCCAGAGCCACGCAAAGCGCTGTTTCTGCACGTCTTTTCTTCATTGCGTCTTCGTGGGAATGCCCATTGCTGTGGGCTTTCAGCAACTGTCCGGAGCGTTCCGGATAACGAAAATGCGAACGGAGAGAAGAACATGATCGGCATCATTATTCCGGCTCATAACGAAGCGGCGCAGATCGGGGCATGTGTAACAGCAGCGAAACGGGCGGCGAGCCACCATCAATTGCTTGGCGAAGAGGTGCGCGTGATCGTCGTCGCCGACCATTGCTCGGATGACACGGCGGCAATCGCCGAGTCCCTCGGCGCCGACGTGCTTGCAGTGAACGCGCGCAATGTCGGCATTGCGCGTGGGGAGGGGGCGCGGCGTGCGTTGTCGCTGGGTGCAAGGTGGCTGGCTTTCACAGACGCCGACAGCGTCGTCGCCGATGACTGGCTCGTCCGCCAGCTCGACCTTTGCGCCGATGCGGTGTGCGGCGTCATCGCGATTCACGACTGGTCGCCGCATTTGTCGGCGGTGCGCGAACACTTCGCGCGGACTTATACCGATGCCGATGACCATCGGCATATCCATGGCGCGAACATGGGGGTA
>NZ_CAXTGZ010000070.1:0-17026 GCF_964243625.1 uncultured Caballeronia sp. | reverse complement strand
CATGGCCGGCAAGGTCTATCGCCTGGGCGACGCGCATGGCCTGGGCTCGAAAGTGAAAATCATCAACCAGCTGCTGGCGGGCGTGCACATCGCCGCTTCGGCCGAAGCCATGGCCCTGGGCCTGCGCGAGGGCGTCGACGCCGACGCGCTGTACGAGGTCATCACGCATAGCGCCGGCAACTCGTGGATGTTCGAGAACCGCGTGCCGCATATTCTCGCCGGCGATTACACGCCGCTGTCCGCCGTGGATATCTTCGTGAAGGATCTCGGCCTCGTACTCGATACCGCGCGTGCGTCCAAATTCCCGCTGCCGCTGTCCGCTGCAGCGCATCAGATGTTCATGATGGCTTCCACAGCCGGTCATGGCGGCGAGGACGACTCGGCGGTCATCAGGATTTTTCCGGGCATCGACCTTCCGAAAGGAGAGAAGTAATGACGAACGCCCTGCTTGGCTGCATTGCCGACGACTTCACCGGCGCAACCGATCTCGCCAATATGCTCGTGCGCAGCGGCATGCGCGCGGTTCAGACCATTGGCATCCCTGCATCGAATACGGAGATCGAAGCCGACGCGCTGATCGTCGCGCTGAAGTCGCGCACGATTCCCGCAGCGGATGCAGTTGCGCAGTCGCTGGCCGCACTCGAATGGCTTCGCGCCCAGGGTTGCCAGCAGTTCTTGTTCAAGTACTGCTCGACTTTCGATTCCACCGATGAAGGCAACATCGGCCCCGTTGCGGACGCATTGCTCGACGCACTCGGCGACGACTTCACCATTGCATGTCCCGCGTTTCCCGAGAACGGCCGCACGATCTATCGCGGGAATTTGTTTGTCGGCGATGTGCTGTTGAACGAGTCGGGCATGCAGAATCATCCGCTTACGCCCATGTCGGACCCGAACCTCGTGCGCGTGTTGCAGCGCCAGACAAAGTCGAAGGTCGGGTTGATCGCGTATGACGTGATCGCAAAAGGCGCGCAGGCGGTGCGCGAGAAGATCACCGCGCTGAAAAGCGAGGGCGTGCGTCTTGCCATCGCCGATGCTATTTCCGACGCCGATCTCTACGTACTCGGCGAAGCATGTGCGCAGCTGAAATTGATCACGGGCGGGTCGGGCATCGCGCTCGGTTTGCCGCACAACTTCCATGCAGCAAATCTGCTGGCTGAGGCCACGCATGCATCCGAGTTACCGTCGATCGAAGGAAGATCGGTCGTACTGGCGGGGAGTGCATCGAAGGCGACCAATGAACAAGTTGCGTATTGGCGCGAGAACAAACCGGGCTTTCGCATCGATCCGCTTGCGTTATCGCGTGGAGAATCCGTCGTCGAACAAGCGCTCGCATTCGCCGCGGAGCGTTCGGACGAACCCGTGCTGATCTACGCCACCTCCACGCCCGATGAAGTGAAGGCCGTGCAGAAGGAACTCGGCGTGGACAAAGCGGGCCATCTGGTCGAGCAGGCGCTGGCGTCGATTGCAGCAAAGCTACGCGATGCCGGCGTGCGCAAGTTCGTGGTCGCCGGTGGAGAAACATCGGGCGCCGTGGTCCAGGCGCTGGGTGTGAAGTCATTGCGCATTGGCGCGCAGATCGATCCCGGCGTGCCGGCGACACAATCCATCGGCGATGAACCGATCGGCCTCGCACTGAAATCCGGCAACTTCGGCACGAAGGATTTCTTCGTGAAGGCGCTGAAGGCTTTGGACGGAGCAGCTTGATGGCGACCGGTGAAACCCGCATTCGCGAAGAAATCTGCGAGACCGGCGCAAGTCTGTATGAGCGTCGATACACCGTCGGCAGCGCCGGCAACATCAGCGCACGTCTTGACGACGGCTGGCTCATCACCCCGACCGACGCCTGCCTCGGCCGGCTCGACCCCGCGGATATCGCCAAGGTCGATAATGCCGGCAATCACGTGTCGGGCGGCAAGCCCTCCAAGACGCTCGCCTTGCACAGAAAGATCTACGAGAACAATAGCGACGCACACGGCGTGGTCCATACCCATTCAACGCATCTCGTTGCATTGACGCTCGCCGGTGTCTGGCGCAACGAGGACGTGCTGCCGCCCCTCACGCCTTACTACGTGATGAAAGTTGGACACGTGCCGCTGATTGCTTACCGGCGCCCGGGCGATCCGGCTGTAGCGGAAGAAGTCGCGGCGCTCGCATCGAAGGTGCGTGCCGTGCTGCTGGAACGGCTCGGCCCTGTCGTGTGGGAAAAATCCGTCAGCCACGCGTCTTATGCGCTGGAAGAACTCGAGGAAACCGCGCGTCTCTGGATGCTGGCGCTTTCGACCAATGCACCTCTTCCTGAGCCGCTCGAAGAAGCGGCCATCGATGACTTACGCAAGACCTTCAACGCGCGATGGTAGCGAAGCGGGTCTGATCACCCAACTTGAATCCTGGAGACAAGCATGACCCCTGAACAAGCCGTGCCGCCGGGCGGTACACCCGCGCCCGCAGCAGCCCGTTACGACGATAAGGAACTCGCGAGCACTTACAAGAAAGTCTTCTGGCGCATCGTGCCGTTTCTGATGCTGTGTTATGTGGTCGCTTATCTGGATCGCGTGAACGTGGGCTTCGCCAAGCTGCAGATGTCCCAGGATCTCGGTTTTAGCGAGACGGTATTTGGACTGGGTGCGGGTGTGTTTTTTCTTGGCTATTTTCTGTTCGAACTGCCAAGTAATATATTGATGCACAAGATCGGCGCACGCATCTGGATTGCGCGGATCATGATTACGTGGGGCATCCTCTCCGCGCTTTTCGTGTTCGTCAAGACGCCCACGCAGTTCTACATCTTGCGTTTTCTCCTGGGTCTCGCTGAAGCCGGTTTTTACCCGGGCGTGATCCTGTATCTGACGTACTGGTTTCCATCGCACCGGCGCGCGAAGATCATCGCGGTATTCATGTCGGCTATTCCGGTTGCGGGCATCTTCGGCAATCCGCTGTCCGGCTGGATCATGCAAACCTTCTCCGACAGCCGGCACTTCGAAGGCTGGCAATGGATGTTTCTCATTGAAGCGGTCCCGGCGTTGCTGATCGGCATTGCGACCATTCTTTATCTCGACAACAACATCCGCAGCGCGAAGTGGCTGACAGAACCGGAAAAGCGCCTGCTGGAACACGAAATCAGCACGCAGCCGCAACACGCAAGCGACAGCACCAAACATTCGCTGCGCGCGCTTTTCGCCGATCGCCGCACCTGGTGGATGTCGCTGATCTACTTCGCATTCGTGACAGGGCAATACGGCCTCACGTTCTGGATGCCGACGTTCATCAAATCAACCGGTGTGACCGGGGCATTCAACATCGGTTTGTTGAGCGCGATCCCGTTCCTGGTGGCAATCGTCGTGATGAACATCCTGGGCCATAGCGCCGATAAACACCGGGAGCGCCGCTGGCATCTGATCGTGCCCGCGCTTGCAGCGGCGGTTGGCTTTTCGGTTGCGGCATCGTTTGCAGGCAATACAGCGATATCGATCATTGCGTTGTCTGTCGCCGCCGCCGGCGTACTGACCTGCGCGCCGCTGTTCTGGTCGTTGCCTACGGCGTTCATGTCAGGTGCGGCGGCAGCAGCCGGTATCGCGGTCATCAATTCGATCGGTAATCTCGCCGGTTTTGCAAGCCCGTACATGATCGGTTATCTCAAGGACCTCACGCACAGCACCGCGAGCGGCATGTATGTACTTGCGGCCATGCTGGTGATCGGCGCCATTGCCACATGGCTCGTGCCGGCCAAGCTCGTGAATCGCTGAACTGAAAAGGAGTTTATTGCCATGCCCCGTTTTGCCGCCAATCTCACGATGATGTACACCGAGCACGCCTTCCTCGATCGCTTCGCTGCCGCGGCGAAAGATGGCTTCAAGGCTGTGGAATTCCTGTTCCCGTATGACTTCCCGGCCGCCGATATCAAGGCGCGTCTCGACGAAAACGGCCTGAAACAAGCCTTGTTTAATGCGCCGCCCGGTGACTGGGCGGCTGGCGAGCGCGGGATTGCGTCGTTGCCTGGACGCGAAGAAGAGTTCGCGCGTTCGCTTGATAAAGCCCTGGAATACACCGCCGTGCTCGGCAACAAGACGCTGCACGTGATGGCCGGGTTGATCACGCCCGAGCAGCCGCGCGAAGAACATCGTGCGGTCTATCTGAAGAACCTCGAACGTGCTGCAGGCGCGGCGCGTTCAGCGGGTATCAAGGTGGTCATCGAGCCGATCAATACACGCGACATCCCGGGATTTTTTCTCAACCGTCAAGACGATGCCCAGGCGATCTGCGCTGAAGTCGGTGCGCCTAACCTTCAGGTGCAGTTCGATTGCTATCACTGCCAGATCGTCGAAGGCGACCTTGCCGTGAAACTCAAGCGCGACATGAAACGTGCGAACGCGGGCATCGGGCATATTCAAATTGCGGGGGTGCCGGATCGCAATGAGCCGGACGTCGGCGAACTGAATTATCCGTATCTTTTCGATCTTATCGATTCGCTGGGCTATGACGGCTGGATCGGCTGCGAGTACCGGCCGAAAGCGGCTACGTCGGATGGCCTCGCCTGGATCAAATCCTATCTGCAACGTGCGTGAGTGAAGCCATGAACATTCTCATTACCGGCGGCGCCGGTTTTCTGGGCCAGCGGCTCGCACGCGGCCTCCTCGAACGCGGCACGCTGATGGGCAAGCCGATTGCCAGCCTCACGTTGCTCGACGTGGTACGCGCGCCCGATTTCGACGATAAGCGCGTACGCGCCGAGACGGGCGATATCGCGGACAGAAGCGTGCTGGAACGCTGCATCACCACCGATACGCACGCGATCTTCCATCTCGCCGCGATTGTCAGCGGTCAAGCGGAAGCGGATTTTGAACTTGGCATGCGCATCAATCTGGATGCGTCGCGATTGCTGCTCGATGTATGCCGGACCCTCGCCCATGCGCCGCGCGTGTTGTTCACGAGCTCCGTGGCGGTATATGGCGGCGTGCTGCCTGATGTGGTTCGCGACGATACCGCGCTGAATCCGCAGTCATCGTATGGCACGCAGAAAGCGATCGCAGAATTGCTGCTGTGTGATTACTCGCGGCGGGGTTTTGTCGATGGGCGTGTGCTGCGCCTGCCTACCATCAGCGTGCGGCCAGGCAAGCCCAACGCCGCGGCTTCATCGTTTGCGAGCGGCATCATTCGCGAGCCGCTGAATGGCGAACGCGCGGTATGTCCGGTGAACGGCAATACCCGTTTGTGGCTCTTGTCGCCGCAACAGGCGATTGAATCGTTGATCGCAGGGTGCGAACTCGATCAGGCCGCGCTGGGTCTCTGGCCCGTGGTCAACCTGCCTGGTTTGTCGGTCAGCGTGACTGAAATGGTCGATGCGCTGAAGGAAGTGGCAGGCGAAGAGGTGGCTGCGTTGATCGACTGGAAGCCGGATCCGAAGATTGAAAAGATCGTGGGAAGCTGGCCTGGCGCGTGGGACGTCTCACGCGGTGAGAAACTGGGCTTGAGCGCCGACAACAATTTCGCCGATGTAATACGCGCATTCAGGAAAGGTTAGGACCGGTAATCCGGGGATCGCGCTTTGAGTGCGGATCCCCGGCCAACGCACTTAAAGCGCGACTTGCTCACGCCATTTGTATTGCTGCTGCCAGCCAAGCAGGCGCTTCAACTTGTCGTTGCTAAGCAGCGTCTCGAACTCTCCCATTTGCTTCTTCACCGGCACGCCGGGATAAAACTCCTTGAGCAAATCGGCGGTCGGCCGGTCCGATGAAACGTCATCGGCCGCGACGTTCATCACTTCAAAACCGAGCCCGTCTTTTTCGATGCCAAGCCGGCACGCCGTCGCCAGATCGCGTCCATCGATATAACTCCATGCAATGCGTTTGCGCAGACCCGGGTCCTTGAGCCATGTCGGGAATTTCTGATAATCGACAGGGTCCAGTACATTGCCAATCCGGAAGCAGTAGATATCCGCGCCGGTGCGCGCGTGGAAAGCCTTTGCTGTGACTTCGTTGATCACCTTTGACATGGCGTAGCTGTCCATGGGATCGACAGGATATTCCTCGTCCAGGGGGAAATACTCCGGATTGCGATGCCTGTGGGCGAACACTACGCCGTACGTGGTCTCGCTTGAAGCCACGATCACTTTCTTGATGCCGAGCTTCGACGCCGCATCGAGCACGTTGTAGGTCGCCATCACGTTGATGCGGAAGACCTCGTTGTCGGGCACGATCAGGATCCGAGGGATCGCAGCGAAGTGGACGATTGCATCGATGGGCTTGGGCTCGATGTCGTCCTCGAATTCCTTGAGCACCGTCGTCGACGCAAGCGCATTGAACACTTGGCCCGCATCGGTCAGGTCGGTGATCAGCGTTCGCGCAATGGGCTTTGCCATAGGCACGCGGTCGAGGTTCAACACTTCGTAGCCGTGTGCGACAAGATCCTCAACGACCCATTTGCCGGCCAGCCCGCTGCCGCCGGTCACTATTACTCGCTTCGTCATGTCTCGTGCTCCTGATCTGGTTTTATAGGGACGTCACCTTGAGATGCATGGTACAGAGGCCCGCACGCAGCTTCTGTGACGAACTTCATAGTCCCACGATGACGCGCATCAGGGACAACCCCGATGCACATGTATGACGCCCGTCACAGACTCGCCAACCTTGCGCCGCCTACGATCCTTCTAAACCAGAATCAGAACAAGGAGACATCGGTGGCTGCAATATCGTCCAAAGAAGATCCGCACCGGCAATCGTCGGGACTTACCGCCACGTTGCGCGGCCTGCTCAAGATCCGCGAGCTGAACATCTTCTCCGTATTGCTGCTTGTCGGAATCCTGATCAGCATCTTTTCCCCTTATTTCCTTACTACGAACAACCTGATGGGCGTGTTCAGGTCGTTCTCGCTGATCGCCATCATGGCAATAGGCATGATGCTCGTGATCATCACCGGCGGGATCGATTTGTCTGTGGGATCGGTGATGGGGCTTTCATCGCTCGTGACTGCGCTGGCTTTCCAGCACGGCGCGGGTCCTGTGGTCGCGGTGATCGCGGGGCTCGTGGTAGGACTCGCGGTTGGCTGCTTCAACGGTTTGCTGATCACCTGGATTCAGTTGCCGCCGTTCATTGCCACACTGGGGACGTTGAGCATCGGACGTGGCCTGATGTACATGATCACGAAGGGCGTACCGGTCACGCCCGATGTTCCCGACAGTTTCACGTTCATCGGTCAGGGGTATGTGGGATTCGTACCGTTTCCCGTGATCATCATGATTGTCATGACCCTCTGCTTTTCTGTGCTGATGCGGCAAACGCGCTTCGGCCGGCATGTTTATGCCACCGGCGGTAATGAAATGGCGGCGCGGCTCAGCGGCGTGCGTACGTTCCGCGTCAAGTTCATCGTCTATGCATTGTCGGGTCTCATCGCCTCCATTGCAGGCGTCGTCAGCTTCTCGCGGTTTGTATCGGCGGAACCGGCTTCGGGGTTTGGCGCCGAGCTGGACGTGATCGCCGCAGCAGCCATTGGCGGTGCGAGTCTTTCCGGCGGTGCGGGCAGCGTGGAGGGCGCCATCATTGGCGCGGCGCTTGCCGGGATCATCACGAACGGCGTGGTGCTGTTGAACATCGATACCTATGCGCAGCAGGCCATTACCGGCTGTGTGATCCTGCTCGCGGTCAGCATCGATATCTGGCGCGTGCGCCGAAAGGGACGTTGAGACCATCGCTTCCCAACCTTTGTTTCACCACTAAAAACTAGACCTTTGGAGACGAAAATGGATAAAGCATTTCGCAGCGTGATGAGCATGGCCGTGGCGACGGTTGCGCTTTCTATGGGTGCATCGGCAAGCGCCAAGGACGCAAAGGATATCTCCGTCGCCGTGGTGCCGAAGGTGGCGGTTCCCTTCTTCGATGACTGCAATAAAGGCGCGCAGACATCCGCCGACAAGCTGGGCGTGAAGTATCAATGGGTCGTGCCGCAAAACACGCAGGGCTCCACGCAGGTCAAGATCATCGAAGACCTGATTTCGAAGCACGTGGATGGCATCGCCATTTCCGTCAACGAACCCAAGTCAGTCGAAAGCGTGATGAAGCGCGCACAGCAAAGTGGTATCAAGGTGTTGACGTTCGACTCGGATTCGCCGAAGAGCGGACGTTCCATGTACATCGGCACGAACAACGAATCGGCCGGCGCGACGATGGCCGAGACCATGGGCCGAGCGCTGAACGGCAACGGCGAGGTTGCGATCATCACTGGTCAACTCGGCGCGGTGAACCTGAACGAGCGCATTGCGGGCATCAAGAAGGGCCTGGCGAAGTATCCGGGCATCAAGATCGTGGAGACGCAGGGAACAGAAGACGATCTTGCAAAAGGCGTTTCGGTTACCGAGACCACCTTGCGTGCGCATCCGCAGTTGAAGGGAATCTTCGGGGTGAGTCAGGTGGGCGGCCCGGCGGTGTCGAAGGTGCTCAACACCAAGGAATTCGGCGCGATGAAAGGCAAGCTCGAAGTCCTGGCATTCGATGATCTCCCCGACACGCTCAAGGCGCTCAAGGACGGTTCCATTCAAGGGATCATGGTCCAGCGTCCCGTCACCATGGGCTCGCTGGCTGTCGATAACCTGGTCGCGCAGATCCAGGGAAAGGGCGAGGCGCCCAAAGATATCGATACAGGCGTGACGGTAGTGACGAAGGACAACATGGGCAGTTACACGAAATAAGCAAAGGGAACGTCATGGCAACGCCATTCCTGGAAATGCGCGCGATTTCCAAAACCTTTCCCGGAGTGAAGGCGCTCGATGGCGTGAACCTTCAAATCCGGCAAGGCGAAGTGCTCGCGCTTGCCGGAGAGAACGGGGCGGGCAAGAGCACGCTCATGAAAATCCTGACGGGCGTCTACGCCCCTGACCCCGGCGGCAAGATCCTGATAGAAGGCAATGAGATCGAGATGCGCGATGGCAATCATGCCCGGGCGCTTGGTATCGGCATCATTTATCAGGAGCTGTCAGTCGTTGAAAACCTGAGCGTGGCTGAGAATCTTTTTCTCGCGCGCGAGCCGCTCAACCGAGTGGGGTTGCTCGACCGGCCGCGCATGGAGCGCGAGGCCAGGGCGATGCTCGAGACCATCGAGCTGGATGTCGATCCGTCAACGCGTGTCAGCGAATTGAGCGTTGGACAGCAGCAGATGGTCGAGATTGCGAAGGCGCTCGCGTATCAGTCGAAAGTCATCATCATGGATGAGCCGACGGCATCGCTCAGTCATCACGAGACACGCACCCTGCTGCAACTGATCAAGCGGCTGCGCGAGCGGGACATTGCGGTGGTTTATATCTCGCACAGGCTCGAGGAGATATTCGAACTTGCCGACCACGTGACCGTTCTACGCGACGGCCGTACCGTCGATACTTCGCCCATTGCGGAAGTTACGCGCGATTCGCTGGTTCGCATGATGGTCGATCGAGAACTGAGCGACCTGTATCCCGGTTCAGCCAGTTCGCACGCAACCGGGGTTCCCGTGCTGGAGGTTCGCGATTTGTCCTTGCGCGCAACAAAGGGCGCCGAGGCGCGGATCAGGGATATCAACTTCACGCTGCATCGTGGGGAAATTCTCGGGGTTGCGGGACTTGTGGGCTCAGGGCGCACGGAAATCATGGAGATGATCTTCGGCATTCGTCCGTGCACGGGAAGTATCGCCGTCGACGGCAAGAGCGTGAGCATCCGCAATCCCCATGATGCGATTGAACATGGCATCGGCTTTGTGACGGAGGACCGCAAGGCGCAAGGACTGGTTCTCGGAATGAGCGTGCGCGAAAACTTCAGCCTCACGCATCTCAAACGTTATTCGCCTTTCCAGTTCTTGCAGCGCGCAAAGGAAGACGAGAGCTGCAAGCAATTCGTACGAAGTCTTGGCATCAAGACCCCAAGTACCGAGCAGAAGGTCGTCAACCTGAGTGGCGGCAATCAGCAGAAGATCGTCATCGCGAAATGGGTTGCACGCAATCCGAAGGTGCTGATCGTCGATGAACCCACGCGCGGTATCGACATAGGCGCTAAAGCGGAAGTGCATGCGCTGCTCGCGCGTCTCGCTTCGCAAGGTATCGGGATCATTGTGATCTCGTCCGATTTGCTTGAAGTGCTCGCCGTTAGCGACAGGATCCTGATCGTGCGTGAAGGGCGACTGAACGGCGAAATGACGCGTGCCGAAGCCACCCAGGAACGCGTGATGGCGGCAGCCACCGCATGATTTTTCCTTAACGAACCAACCATTAAAAGCCATGACTACGATAGCTGTGATCCATACTGGACCCGTCACCGTCTTGCCGATCAAGGAGCAACTCAACGAACTGATCGCCGGCGCCCGCATCATCAACATCATGGACGACAGCTTGCTGAACGACGTCCGCGCGGCCGGACATCTGACGCCGGAAGTTGCGAGCCGAATTTATAGCTATATGTCGAACGCGCAGGCGATGGGCGCGGACGTCATTCTCAACGCATGTTCGTCGGTGGGTGAGGCGTCGGATTCGCTGAAGGGGTTCATCCGAACGCCAATAATCAAGATCGACGAGTCGATGGCCGAAGAAGCCAGCGCAATCGGCCGGCGTATCGGCGTGGTGGCGACCGTATCGACAACGCTGGACCCGACTGTACGCCTCATCCGGCGCAAGGCGGAGGAACTCGGCCGTACTGTTGATGTGACCGAGCGTATCGCGGAAGGCGCGTTCGAGGCGTTGCTCGCGGGAGATGGCACGCGCCACGACGAAATCCTCAAGCAGACGATCGCGGCGCTTGCCGACGAGGTCGACGTCGTGGTGCTCGCGCAGGTCTCCATGGCGCGTCTGGTGCCTGCGCTCGGCGCGTTGCGCGTACCGGTTCTGTCCAGTCCGCGCAGCGGCGTTGAGGCGGTCAAACGCGCGCTAGCGGCGCTTTGACATATTGCGAACTGAACGGGGACGGCGGCGCTGCAAATGTCGTCGGCGAAATGTGTTGTGCGGGCGTTGCTTTATGCGGCAGATAGCGCGCCACGAAAAGCGGCGTCAGCACGATCTTGCGTTCATGCATGGCGGTGAGCCCGTCGGCCTTGAGATCGTTGAAATGCCGGTTGACCGATTCGCGCGATGTGCCAATGAACTCGGCGAGCTTGTCCTGCGGAATCGACAGGTCGATGAGCACCGAATCACCCGCATCGGCATAGTCGAATTCCACGCCGATCTGGTTGGCGAACATCACGAGGATATTCGTGAGCCGCTTGCGGACATCGTGCAGCGACAGGTTCTCTATGAGCTGCTGCGCTTCCTGCCACCGGCGGTAATGACTTTTCAAAACAAATTGGTTGATGACGTCATAGCGTGCGAGCAGGTGCTTGAAGTCAGGCTTGCGGATATAGCAAAGCATGCTTGGCGCAAGCGTCTGCGCATGATGCGAATAGTTGGCTTCGTTGAGCACGTCGCCGTCTCCGAACAACATGCCTGCCTTGATGAACGACAGCGTGACTTCCTGCCCGTCCTCGGTCAGCCTGAAGAGCCGCACGCTGCCGCTCTTGAGCAAATAGACGTGATTGCTCGAATCTTCCGGCCGATAAATCGTCGTATTTTTCCGCACGGTCCGATGCTCGCTGAACGCAGGCATGACTTCATCTAGACAGTGACGTTCTATGAGCGAAAGCAATTCGCTTTTTCCGACAAACCACATTGGGTGTCTCCTTGTACTTTGCCTCGAAAACCGTGAACGGTCATGAGGTGTTTGAATGCACGCGGTCGCTGTCATTTTCCTGACTCATCAAGTCTACACAGAGCTCGCGATCATTGCGCGCAAGGGGTCAACCCCTACGCGCCCGCAAGCTCAAGCTGTCTGCGGCGCATTCGTTTCATGCGATGCAAGCAGGGCACAGACGGCATCGGTCACCTGGCGCGTCGTGGCCTTGCCACCCAGGTCACCGGTATGCAGCGCAGGGTCGGCCATCACGCGTTCAATTGCATTCATCACGGTGCGGGCCGCGTCCATTTCGCCGAGATGCTCGAGCATCATCACGACGGACCAGAACGTGCCGATCGGATTGGCGAGGCCCATT
Organism: uncultured Caballeronia sp.; assembly: GCF_964243625.1. NCBI lineage: Bacteria > Pseudomonadati > Pseudomonadota > Betaproteobacteria > Burkholderiales > Burkholderiaceae > Caballeronia > uncultured Caballeronia sp. Next base: position 4,999 of record NZ_CAXTGZ010000070.1, on the reverse strand, counting down.
CCCATGATGTCGAACGCGGAGCCATGGATGGGCTCGAACATGGACGGGTAACGTCGTTCCGGATCGAGATTGGCCGTCGGTGCAATGCCGAGACTGCCAGCGAGTGCTGCGGCGAGGTCACTGAGAATATCGGCGTGAAGGTTGGTGGCCACGATGGTATCGAGCGTGGCGGGGCGATTGACCATGCGCGCGGTCGCGGCATCGACGAGTTCCTTGTCCCAGGTTACGTCGGCGAACTCCTTCGAGATTTGCAGCGCGATTTCGTCCCACATCACCATGGCGTGGCGCTGCGCATTGCTCTTGGTAATGACGGTCAACAGTTTGCGGGGACGTGACGCTGCCAGGCGGAACGCGAAACGCAGAATGCGTTCAACGCCGGCGCGCGTCATGATGGAAACGTCGGTGGCTACTTCTATTGGATGACCCTGATGCGCACGCCCCCCAATACCTGCATATTCGCCCTCGGAATTTTCCCTGACGATCACCCAGTCAAGGTCATTCGGCCCGCAGCGTTTGAGCGGGGCATCGATACCGGCAAGAATGCGCGTTGGACGCACGTTGGCATATTGATCGAAGCCCTGGCAAATTTTCAGACGCAAACCCCACAGCGTGACGTGGTCGGGTATGTCTGGGTCTCCGGCCGAACCGAAAAGAATCGCGTCCTTGTCGCGAAGTGCATCGAGGCCATTGGGCGGCATCATCACGCCATGTGCCCGATAGTAATCCCCGCCCCAGCCGTAGTTCTCGAATTCAAATTTGAACCTGTCCGTACGCGCGGCTAGCGCTTCAAGGACTTCTTGCCCGGCCGGGACGACTTCCTTGCCAATTCCGTCTCCGGGAATGGTCGCGATACGGTAATTCTTCATATTCATCTCTTGGCGGATTAAACGTCTAACGCATCCTAAAGCGCAAAAGCGCGTGCTAAACGCTGCTAGACTTAAATCGTTCTTAACCTTAAGTTAAGAATCCTTTTCTTCTGGCGGTTTGCCAAGTGATGCGGAATAACGATGACCTCTCCAATCCAGGCAGAAGACTTAAGTTTTTTTTCGATACTCGCGGGCAGCGGCAGCCTGACAGCGGCAGCCCGCGAATTAGGATTGAGTACGGCGGCGGTAAGCAAACATCTCGCGCAAATGGAAACCCGAGCTGGCGTTGCGTTGGTGAGCCGCACCACGCGGCGCATGAGCCTGACGCCCGAAGGTGAGATTTACGTGTCGCGGGCGCGCCGCATCCTGACCGAAATGGATGAGCTTGCGCAATTGCTCGGTGGCGCTTCCGCTGCGCCAACCGGGTTACTGCGTGTCAATGCAACGCTGGGTTTTGGCAGAAGTCATATCGCGCCGGCAATCTCGCGATTCGTACGTGCCTATCCAGAGGTCGATGTCCAGTTGCAGTTATCGGTTGATCCGCCGGCGCTTAGCGAAAATGCCTTCGATGTATGCGTGCGCTTTGGCGAGCCGCCCGACGCGCGTGTCATCGCCCGACAAGTTGCGCCCAATCGCCGGTTGTTGTGCGCGGCGCCTGCTTATTTTGCGGACCGTCCGATTCCGCAAATGCCTGACGATCTGGTCCAGCACAATTGCATCGGCATACGCCAGGGCGACGATGGCTACGGTATCTGGCGCCTGATCAGCGGACACGGTGCCGCCGAGAAGACCGAGAGTGTCCGCGTGCGTGGCAACCTGACAACCAACGATGGCGAGATCGCGGTGAAATGGGCGCTGGAAGGGCACGGCATTTTGCTGCGTGCGGAGTGGGATATAGCGGACTATCTGCACGATGGCAGGCTCGTGCATGTGCTGCCGGAATATCGCACGCCCGGCGCGGACATCTATGCGGTTATTCCGCAGCACTTGCAGACCACGGCGCGTGTAAAAGCGTTTATCGATTTCCTTATACTTGCCTTGCGCAAGGATGCCTAAAGCAGCGGCACGCAAATCTCCGTGAGCCAATCAGCGGGCGCCGTATCTTTCGGACTGTTCAGATACACTTCGAACGAAGGGGCATCGGCGGCTTCGCGTCCTGACCCTGTAAGCCAGGGTCCGTACAGCCACTCATATGCCGCATGCATCTCGCTATATGGTCCCTTGTGAAGCAGCACCGCGTATTGGCCGCCGCGTATCTGCGTCAAACCTACGGGCGGAGAAACTTCGACTTCGCGCGGCAGCACTGCACATGCCTTGGATCTTAGTTCGGATTCCGGAACGACTTTCGGATTATCGTAATAGATTCCCGCCATGCGGATCTCCGGCGACAGCAGGTCATGGCCTGCAAGCCAGCCGACGAGCGAATCAAACGCCTGGCTGATCTGGATATAAGGTCCGGTGTGATCGACGGAAACTACGGTCATTGCTGGAATGTCGCGAACAACGACATCGTATGTTGTCATTTGATTGTCTCGTGCCGAGCGTATGCACGGCTATCTCATCGTTCTTATGAATTCATTCATCCATCTCGTTCACGAGCCCGATCAGTCTCCTTGGATCGGTCAGGCAATCTTCGATTGTGCCTTCATCCTCGAACAACATGCGCAAGACGCATGCTTCATCTTCGGTCAAACCGGAGTGCTCGAGTTCGCCATCACGGCCGATGGTGTCGCAATCTTCGAGCGTCAGCTCGGCGATCACTGCTGACGACAATGCCACGGGCCACTTCTCACTGAACGCAACGGTGATCACTTTGCGTGTTTCATCGTAGGCCCTGATCTCGACGCTGATGTAAGACATGATGTCGAACTCTCCAGTGAAGCGGCCACGAGTGAATCAAGTGTAGCAACACAAAGCGGCTGTAGTAAACCACATGTACTTATGCACCAGAGCAAGGCATTCAATCGCACTAAGATGAAGCGCGTATTAGAAAAGCATCATTTTGTATGTTTGTTGGCGCAAACCGATTTTTATTCGACGTGACTTCCTTATCAACCTTCGCTTTGACACCAATCACCAGCGGCTTTCTCGTAACATTGGCATGAATACAAACGGATAAAACTCATGCCTCAACGACTTTTCGACATCAGCGCTTCCATCGATTCGAACACGCCTGTCTGGCCTGGCGATACACCTGTCACGCTCGAACGAGTCTGGAAGATGGAGGCAGGTTCACCCGTGAATGTCGGACGCATGACGCTCTCGCCTCACACCGCCACACACGCCGATGCGCCGTTGCACTATGACCAGGACGGCGCCGCCATTGGCGCAGTCGGTCTGGATGTGTATCTGGGAGAGTGTCTGGTCCTTGCGATCAAGCCACGGGGTTCGCATGTCAGTGTCGAAGAGATCGAATCGGCATTGCGTAGCGCGCAGTTGCAACTCGCTCCACGTGTACTGATCCGGACCTATGCAAAGGCGCCGACGGCTGAATGGGACAGCGATTTCGCCGCCATCTCGGCCGATGCGATCGACTGGCTCGCTGAGCGTGGCGTGAGGCTGATAGGAGTCGATACCCCGTCGCTCGATCCGCAAGAGTCGAAGACAATGGACGCGCATCACCGCGTGCGCGCGCACAAGATGGCGATCCTCGAAGGTCTGATCCTCGATGATGTTCCCAATGGCACCTATGAGTTGATCGCGCTGCCGTTGAAGCTGAACACGCTCGACGCAAGCCCGGTCAGGGCGATCTTGCGGAGCTTACCGAAGGACTAGCCGCCGGGCATAGGTGAATGCATGCGCGAGATCCGGATTATCATTCAGCGCTTGCCCTAATTTAATTCGGAGAAGATTGGATGATCCACGTCATTGCCACCATCACCGCGAACCCCGGTCAACGCGCCGACATTCTTGCGTTGTTCAGCAAGAACCAGCCGGCTGTCCTGGCAGAAGAAGGATGTATCAGTTATGAGGCCGTGATCGATGTACCTGGTGCCGGGGCAATCCAGACCCCTCTGGGGGACGATACTTTCTTGGTCATCGAACGCTGGGAAAGTATTGACGCGCTCAAGGCTCACGCCGCGTCTGCCCATATGGCGGAGTACGGTCGCAACACGGGGTCGTTTGTTGCCAAGCGAGCGATCAACGTGCTGCAGGTCGCTTAGTCGTGGATATCCGGTTCGCACCGCAGCAATTTGAAAAACAAAATCTCCGATAGATCCAGTGCGAATCGATCGGAGAGATAAACCGCCGAACAGTTCAAGCCGGAAATTTACGCTTGCCCGCTGCGATTCTTGACGCTGGGCCGCTCCGAGATTTTCGCCTGCCACGCCGAGAGTGCGGTGCAATCATCCGGAATGGCCACGCTTGCAAAACCGGCGTGTAAAAGTGCCGCGTAGGCGGTGATATCGGCCATTGAAAATTCATTGCCCGCTATGTAGGGCTGTGTTTTCAGCACGCTGTCGAAGTAGCGCATGCCGCGCACGAACTTGTCGAGATGGCGCTCGCCCCATTCTTTGCGGTGCGCCCACTCTGGGCTTTTATAAGCCAGCAAGCGATCGCCGAGCCCCGGCGTTGCATGATGAAAGTAAATGCCGATGGCATCGATCAACTGATCATCCGCACGCTTTTGCATCATATGAATCACTGCTTTCTGCTTGGGTGTCTTTCCGGTAAGCGTAGGGTTGCCGTCCAGATTGTCCAGATACTCGGTGATCGCAACGCCTTCCGAGATGAATGTGCCGTCGTCCAGTTCGAGTACGGGAACTGTACCCGTCGGATTGATGGCGAGGAAGGCGTCCTGCTTGTGCTCGGCGGCAAACAGATCCACTTTGACGAACTCAATCTGCGGGTCCAGTCCTTTTTCGGCCAAGACGATGCGAATGCGTGCCGGATTAGGGAAGCCGGGGGTGTCGTAAATTTTCATGATCGTTTCCTTATCTATCGATAGGTTAAGTGTGGAGCGAAGATTAGGTCGTCGCGACCGCGCTGTCAACAACAATCTATCGATAGATAAGGGGTCAGCTCGAGTTATCTATCGGTAGAGATATAATTAAGCTTGATTACAAATAGAGGATGTTCCTCATGGCCAACACTGACACGCGGGAAAAAATAATGAGCGTGGGCCGTCTCAT
>NZ_CAXTGZ010000069.1:0-17068 GCF_964243625.1 uncultured Caballeronia sp. | reverse complement strand
ACCGCGCGTGAAGTGCGCGCCATGCTCGAAACCGTGACGGCGAAGGGCGGCACGTCGCCGGATGCGGCCGTGCCGGGTTACCGCGTTGGCGGGAAGTCGGGTACGGCGTACAAGCACGCGGGCCGCGGCTACGACAAATCCAAGTACCGCGCGTCGTTCGTGGGCATGGGCCCGATGCCGAATCCGCGCATCGTGGTGGCGGTTTCTGTCGATGAACCCACGGCCGGCAGCCACTTCGGCGGTCAGGTTTCGGGGCCGGTGTTCTCGGCAATCGTCGGCGATACCCTGCGTTCGCTGAACGTTCCGCCTGACATGGCCGTGAAGCAGATGGTCGTCTCCGACGATCCCGCTTCCGGCACGCCGGCAACCGACATCAAGAAGCCGAACGCGACGACCACGAATCCGCCGAAGAAGCTGAAAGTATCGGCGAATACGAAAACGCATCCGGGAGTCGTTCGATGAGCGACTTGATCAAGCAACAGGCGCAGATCGCGAAAGCGGTGGCGTGGTTGCGCTCGCATGCCGATGCCGGTGCGCAACTGCATGCCGATTCGCGTTCGCTCAAACCGGGCGATGTGTTTTTTGCCTACGCCGTTGACGGTGCCGACAGCCGTCCGCATATCGATGCCGCTTTCAAGCAAGGCGCGGCCGCCGTGTTGTATCAGCCGGAAAACTTCCCGGGCAAGCCGGATGCGTCGCGTTCGTTTGCCGTGAAGGCGTTGAACGAAGTGGCCGGGCCGATAGCATCGGCGTGGTATGGCGAGCCGACCGAATCCATGCTGGTCGTGGGTGTGACCGGAACGAACGGCAAGACGTCGTGCAGCCAGTGGCTTGCAACGGCGCTCTCCGCGCTGGGTACGCCGACCGCCGTGATCGGCACGCTTGGCAGCGGCATGCCGGGCAAGCTCGTGCATTCAGGTTTCACGACGCCCGACGCGCCGCAATTGCAACGCACGTTTGCGCAGTTCAAGACGGAAGGCGCGAAAGGCGTCGCCATGGAAGTGTCGTCGCATGCGTTGCATCAGGGGCGTGCGAACGGCACGAAGTTCGACATCGCGATCTTCACGAATCTCACGCAGGATCACCTCGACTATCACGGCACATTCGCCGCGTATGAAGGTGCCAAGGCGAAGCTGTTTGCGTGGCCTGCGTTGAAGGCTGCCGTCATCAATCGTGACGATGCCGCCGGTCAACGCCTGATCGCTGCCTGTCACGGCCGCACGCGAACGATTGCTTATGGCATCGAAGGCATCGAGGGCGCGTCGGACGTGACGAATGTAAAAGCCGATGCATCGCTGGTCGCGAGCGCCGTGCGTGCAACCGCAACGGGCACGGCGTTTCACCTGGAGTCCGACTGGGGTGCCGCCGACGTGGAAGTTGCAACGCTCGGCGAGTTCAACGTGAGCAATCTGCTCGGCGTGCTCGGCGCGTTGCTGGCCGCGCACGTTCCGCTCGACGCCGCGCTCGCACAGATCGCGAAGCTCGAACCGGTGAACGGCCGCATGCAGCGTCTCGGCGGCCGGTTGCAGAACGACGAGCCGCTCGTCGTGATCGACTATGCGCATACGCCGGATGCGCTGGAGAAAACGCTCTTGGCGCTGCGGCCGATTGCAGAAACGCGCGGCGGTCAGTTGATCTGCATGTTCGGCTGCGGCGGCGATCGCGATGCAACCAAGCGTCCGCTGATGGGCGCCATCGCGGAGAAGAATTCGGATCATGTGGTGATCACGAGCGATAACCCGCGCAGCGAAGATCCGCTTGCGATCATCGGTCAAATCGCGGCAGGCTTTCAGGATGCGGCCAAAGCGCGTCGCATCGAGGACCGCGCGAGCGCGATTCTTCAGGCGATCCGCACGGCGGCTCGCGAGGACGTGGTCGTGCTGGCCGGAAAAGGCCACGAAGCCACGCAGGAAATCATGGGCAAGAAGCGCGCGTTTTCCGATCAGGATCATGCGCGCCTGGCTCTCGCCGCTCGCGCCACGCAAGCGCGCGGAGGTGGTGAATGACGTTATTTACTTTGCGCGATGCAGCGCTGGAAATTCCCGGCGCTACTGTTTCAGGCGACGAAAACATTGCGTTCGATCGTGTGTCGACAGACAGCCGCACGGCCGGTCCGGGCGATCTGTTTATCGCGATCAAGGGCGATCGTTTCGATGCCCACAATTTTCTGCCGCAAGTCGCGCAACGCGGCGCTACCGCCGTGCTCGCTTCGCGTCTGCCTGATGACTTTGCAACGCCAGCCATCAAGGTAAAGGACACGCGCATTGCGCTCGGTGCGCTGGCGCACGGCTGGCGCAAGCGCTTTGCGATTCCGCTGATTGCGGTGACCGGCAGTAACGGCAAGACTACGGTCAAGGAAATGATCTCGTCGATCTTTGCTGCCGCCGTTGGTGAAAGTGCACGGCTCGCGACGGCGGGAAATTTCAACAACGACATCGGCTTGCCTTTGACGCTGTTCCGTCTGAACGAATCGCACAAGCTTGCCGTGATCGAACTCGGCATGAATCATCCGGGCGAAACTGAAACGCTCGGCAAGATCGCCGCGCCGACGGTCGCTGTCGTGAACAACGCGCAGCGCGAGCACCAGGAATTCATGGCGACGGTCGAAGCGGTCGCGCTGGAACATGCGTCGGTGATTCATGCGCTGGCATCGAATGGAACGGCCGTGTTTCCCGCCGACGACAAGTACGCGAGCATCTGGCGCGTCGCCGCGACGGGCAACCCCGTTCTTGATTTCGCGTTGCATACGGACGCTTCGCAACCCCCTGCAGCGGTGACCGGCAAGCTGGTTGGCGCGACGTTGCACATCACGACGCCGGAGGGCGCAACCGAAGTCGCATTGCAAGTCCTCGGCGATCACAACGCACGCAACGCGCTGGCGGCAACGGCAGCCGCGCTCGCCGCGAACGTGTCACTCGATGCCATCAAGCGCGGACTCGAAGCCTTCGAGCCCGTGAAGGGCCGTCTGCAAGTGAAGCGCGCGGCGGTGAGGCCGATCGAAGGCGCAACGGTTATCGACGATACGTACAACTCGAATCCCGATTCCATGCGCGCGGCCATCGACGTGCTGGCGTCGCAAGCTTCGCCGCGTGTGCTCGTAATGGGCGACATGGGCGAAGTCGGCGATCAGGGCCCGGCGTTTCATCGCGAAGTGGGTGCGTATGCGGCGCAACAGGGAATTGACACGCTCTTCGCACTCGGCGATGCAAGCATCGACGCCGCGAAATCCTTCGGCCCGGCAGGACAGCATTTCACTGATATCTCCTCACTCATTGCAGCACTCACCGGCGCGGGCTTCGGACCCGGCGCCACGTTTCTCGTGAAAGGCTCGCGCTTCATGCAGATGGAGCGCGTGGTGGACGCCGTGACGAGTCCACACCAACCCGCAGCGGGCGTTACGCCTGCCGCGCACTGAAGAAGAAGGTCCAGCATGCTACTCGCACTCGCGCAATGGCTTCAGAATGACGCCAGTTTTCTGCGCGTGTTTACCTACCTCACGTTCCGCGCAGTTGGCGCGACGATCACGGCGTTGTTCGTCGGTCTCGTTTGCGGCCCGTGGGTGATCCGCAAATTGACGCAGTTGAAAGTCGGTCAGGCCGTGCGGACGAACGGTCCGCAATCGCATTTGGTCAAGTCCGGCACGCCGACCATGGGTGGCGTGCTGATCCTGCTGGGCATCGCGTTTTCCACGTTGCTGTGGGCCGATCTTGCCAATCGATTCGTCTGGATCGTGATGCTCGTCACGTTCGGTTACGGCGTGATCGGCTGGGTCGATGACTACCGCAAAGTCGTGCACAAGGACCCGCGCGGCATGTCGTCGCGCGAAAAGTATTTCTGGCAATCGGCGATCGGCCTGTTTGCCGCCGTGTATCTCGCGTTCAGCGTGTCCGAGGCGAACAACGCTCGTGTGTTCGACCTGTTCATGGCGTGGGTGCGAAGCGGTTTGTCGATGGGCTTGCCTGCGCGCGCCGACCTGATGCTGCCGTTCCTCAAATCGATCAGCTATCCGCTGGGCACGTGGGGCTTTATCGCGATGACGTATCTCGTGATCGTCGGTTCGAGCAACGCTGTGAATCTCACCGATGGCCTCGATGGTCTCGTGATCATGCCGGTGGTGCTGGTCGGTGCATCGCTCGGCGCGTTTGCCTATGTGATGGGCAGCTCGGTGTACTCGAAATACTTGTTGTTCCCCCACATTCCGGGTGCCGGCGAATTGCTGATCTTCTGTTCCGCGATGGGCGGCGCCGGACTCGCGTTTCTCTGGTACAACACGCACCCCGCGCAGGTCTTCATGGGCGATGTCGGCGCGCTCGCGCTTGGCGGCGCGCTTGGCACCATCGCCGTGATCGTGCGGCAGGAAGTCGTGCTGTTCATCATGGGCGGCGTGTTCGTCGCGGAAACGGTTTCCGTGATGATGCAGGTGACCTACTTCAAGTACACCAAAAAACGCTTCGGCGAAGGGCGGCGCATCTTCAAGATGGCGCCGCTGCATCACCATTTCGAGTTGTCGGGATGGAAGGAAACGCAGGTGGTCGTGCGCTTCTGGATCATCACGCTGATGTTGTGTCTGTTTGGTTTGTCGACGCTGAAGCTGCGTTGATCTTGTTGGCCAGGAAAAGGTAAAGCGATGTTTGGCGAGAAGTTCTCCGATCGGCAGAGTCCGATGGTGCTTGTGCTGGGGCTCGGTGAATCCGGCCTCGCGATGACGCGCTGGTGCGCGCGTCACGGGTGCCGTCTGCGCGTGGCCGATACCCGCGCCACGCCGCCGAATCTGTCGGAACTCGCAGTGCACGGCATCGATGCAGATTTCGTCGGCGGTGAATTCACGCCGGCGCTGCTCGATGGCGGGATCGAGATTGTTGCAATCAGCCCGGGACTGTCGCCTCTGGCTGATGATTTGAGGCCGCTCCTCGACGCCGCGCGGGAACGCGGCGTCCCTGTGTGGGGCGAGCTGGAATTGTTCGCGCAAGCGTTGAAGTCGCTTGGCGCGAACGGCTACACGCCGAAGGTGATTGCCATTACGGGCACCAACGGCAAGACCACGACGACCGCCATGACCGGGTTGTTGTGCGAGCGTGCCGGCAAGACCGTGGCGGTGGCGGGAAACATCAGCCCGGCCATGCTGGACAAGCTCAGCGAAGCAATCGACAACACCGCGCTGCCCGATGTCTGGGTGCTGGAGCTGTCGAGTTTTCAGCTTGAGACGGCACACTCGTTCGCGCCGGACGCTGCTGCCGTGCTGAATATCACGCAAGACCATCTGGACTGGCACGGCGGGCTCGATGCGTACGCCGCCGCGAAAGGCCGCATCTTCGGTGAGAAGACCGTGCGCGTGCTGAATCGTGACGACGCGCGGACCATGAAGCTTGCTTCGGGAAATGCAGCGAAGGTCGTGACGTTCGGGCTTGACGAACCTGCGCGTCTCGGCGACTTCGGGTTGCTGCGCGAGAACGGCATTGCGTGGCTTGCGCAAGGTCACGACCGTGATCTCAGCGATGAACCCGCGCCCGCGCGTCGCCGTAAAAGCGATGTCGCGGCCGAGCCGAACGTGTATTCGAAGCGCCTGATGCCGGTGGATGCGTTGCGTGTTCGCGGCCTGCACAACGCGGCGAATGCGCTGGCTGCCCTGGCGCTCGCGCGTGCGGTGGATTTGCCCTTGGCTTCATTGCTGCATGGCTTGCGTGAATACAAGGGCGAGCCGCATCGCGTGGAAGTGATCGGGCAGATCGACGGCATCGATTTCGTCGATGACAGCAAAGGCACGAACGTCGGCGCAACCGTCGCTGCACTGGATGGTCTCGCGCAGAAGTCCGTGCTGATTGCCGGTGGCGATGGCAAAGGCCAGGACTTTTCGCCGCTCGAAGCGCCGGTGGAACGCTGGTGCCGCGCAGTGATGCTGATCGGCCGCGATGCACCGCGTCTTCGTGAAGCGCTGGCAAACACGGCCGTGCCATTGCACGACCACGAAACGCTCGAAGCCGCGACGCAAGCGGCGGCGCAACTGGCCCAGCCCGGCGACGCCGTGTTGTTGTCGCCGGCGTGCGCAAGCTTCGACATGTTCAAGAACTATGCACATCGCGCGGATGTTTTCCGGCAAGCGGTGGCTGATATTGCTGCAGACCGGGGGGTAATGCTATGAGCTGGTCCGAACGTTTTGGCTCGAAGCTGACAGGACAACGCAACGCCGTCGCGAACGACAGCGCCTCGCTTGGCGGGCGTTCATCGCGCGTGGCAGGCGTGGGCTCGCTCGGTGGTCTCGGTGCACGCGTGGCCGAACGCGCGAGCGGCATCTCGAGCGCGGTCAATGGCGTGAAGCCGGCCCGTTCGCGCATGCTCGACTACGATTACTCGCTGCTGTGGGTGACCATCGCGTTGCTGGGGCTTGGCATTGTCATGGTGTATTCGGCGTCCATCGCCATGCCGGATTCGCCGAAGTACGCGCAGTACCGCGACTACTTCTTCCTGGTGCGCCATCTCATATCGATAGCGACCGCCGTGGTCGCGTCGATCATCGCGTTCAAGATTCCGGTCTCGACGTGGGACAAATACGCCGGAAAGTTCTTCCTGATTTCGCTGTTCATGCTGGTGATCGTGCTGATTCCGCACATCGGCAAGGGCGTGAACGGCGCGCGCCGCTGGATTCCGCTTGGCATCACGAACATGCAGCCATCGGAAATCATGAAGCTCGCCGTGACCATCTATGCGGCGAACTACACCGTGCGCAAGCAAGAGTTCATGCACAGCATCGGCCGCGGCTTCTTGCCGATGGCAGTCGCCGTCGGCTTCGTCGGCGCGTTGCTGCTGCTCGAACCGGACATGGGCGCGTTCATGGTGATCGCGTGTATCGCGATGGGCGTGCTGTTCCTCGGCGGCGTGAACGCCAAGCTGTTCGGCGGACTGGTCGCTACGGCGGTCGGCACGTTTGCGCTGCTGGTCTGGGCATCGCCATGGCGCCGTGAGCGGATCTTCGCTTACCTCGATCCGTGGGATGACCGCTATGCCCAAGGCAAGGCCTATCAGTTGACGCACTCGCTGATCGCATTCGGCCGTGGCGAATGGTTCGGCGTAGGGCTTGGCGGCAGCGTCGAGAAGCTCAACTATCTTCCTGAAGCGCATACCGACTTCATCCTGGCGGTAATCGGCGAGGAGCTCGGATTCGTCGGCGTGATCGTCGTGATCCTGCTGTTCTACTGGATCGTGCGTCGCGCATTCGAAATCGGCCGTCAGGCGCTCGCGCTCGACCGCACGTTTGCCGGTTTGATGGCGAAGGGCATCGGCTTGTGGTTCGGTGCGCAGACGTTCATCAACATGGGCGTGAATCTCGGGCTTCTGCCGACCAAAGGTCTGACGTTACCGCTCGTGAGTTACGGCGGTTCGGGCATCTTGCTGAACTGTGTCGCACTTGCCGTGCTGATGCGCGTGGACTACGAAAACCGCGTCCTGATGCGTGGGGGCAAGGTATGACAAGACCTGCATCACAACGCACAGGCACGCTGATGGTGATGGCCGGCGGCACCGGGGGACATGTGTTCCCGGGGCTCGCGGTCGCTCACTGGATGCAGGCGCGCGGCTGGCGTGTGGTGTGGCTCGGCAATGCGGCGGGCATGGAAGCGACGCTCGTGCCGAAGCACGGCATCGCGATGGAATACGTGCGCTTTGGCGGTGTGCGCGGCAAGGGTCTCAAGACGAAGCTGATGTTGCCGGTGAACCTGCTGCGCGCGTGTTCGCAAAGCCTGCGCGCGCTGCGTTCGGTGAAGCCTGATGTCGTGCTCGGCATGGGCGGATACATCACGTTCCCGGCTGGTTTGATGTCGAAGCTGAGCGGCACGCCGCTCGTGCTGCACGAACAGAATTCCATCGCAGGACTGGCGAACAAGGTGCTCGCGCACATCGCCAAGCGGGTTCTTGTCGCGTTCCCGAACGCGCTGCCGAATGCCGAATGGACCGGAAATCCAATTCGTGCGGAACTTGCTGAGACTCTGTCACCCAAAGAACGCTACGCCGCGCGGAATGTGAAGCCTGACGCGCGTCTCAATGTTCTGGTCGTCGGGGGCAGTCTGGGTGCAGCCGCTTTGAATGAAACCGTACCGAAAGCGCTTGCGTTGCTCGATCCGGCAGCGCGTCCGCATGTCGTGCATCAGGCGGGCGCGAAGCATATCGAAGCATTGAAGGCGAACTACGCGGCAGCAGGCCTGACATCGGATGAAGACGTGCAGCTCGTACCGTTCATCGACGATATGGCAAGCGCGTACGCTGCGGCCGATCTCGTGATCTGCCGCTCGGGCGCGATGACCGTTTCCGAAATCGCGGCCGTGGGCGTGGCGGCGTTGTTCGTGCCGTTTCCCTTTGCCGTCGACGACCACCAGACAACCAATGCCGCGTTCCTCGCCAACGAGGGTGCGGCTCACTTGATACAACAGCGCGATTTGTCGGCGGAAAAGCTTGCCGGCTGGTTGCGCGATCAGACCCGCGAGACGCTCAGCCAGATGGCGGTGAAAGCGCGCGCCCTGGCGAAACCCGACGCAACTGAACGTGTCGGCCGGGTCTGCGCCGATGTAGCCGGCTTGAGCGCGCTGATACAAGCGCCGAAGGAAATCCAGCCATGAAACATATCGTCAAACACATTCACTTCGTCGGCATCGGCGGCGCGGGGATGAGCGGCATTGCCGAGGTGCTGCTCAACCTCGGTTACCAGGTCAGCGGCTCGGACCTGGCGAGCAATGGCGTGACCGATCGTTTGACCACGCTGGGTGCGCGCGTGGCGATCGGGCATCGTGAAGAGAATATCGATGGCGCGAACGCCGTGGTCGTCTCGACCGCTGTTCGCTCCGATAACCCCGAAGTGCTGGCCGCACGTCATCGCCGGATCCCTATCGTGCCGCGCGCCGTGATGCTCGCGGAGCTGATGCGGCTCAAGCAGGGCATCGCGATTGCCGGCACGCACGGCAAGACCACGACCACCTCGCTGGTTGCAAGCGTGCTGGCAGCGGGCGGCCTCGATCCCACGTTCGTGATCGGCGGCCGCCTGATCAGCGCCGGTGCGAATGCGCGACTGGGGACGGGCGATTTCATCGTGGCTGAAGCCGATGAATCGGACGCGTCGTTCCTCAATCTTTTCCCGGTGATCGAAGTCATCACGAACATCGATGCCGATCACATGGACACGTACGGCCACGACTTCGCGCGGCTCAAGCAGGCGTTCATCGAGTTCACGCACCGGCTGCCGTTCTATGGGATTGCCGTGCTGTGCGTGGATGATCCGAACGTGCGTGAAATCCTGCCGTTCGTCTCGAAGCCGATCATCCGCTACGGCCTCGGTGCCGAAGCGCAAGTGCGCGCGGTGAACGTGGAGGCGCGCGACGGCAAGATGCATTTCACGACGCTGCGCGAAGACGCGAAGCCGCTCGACATCGTGTTGAACCTGCCGGGCACGCACAACGTGCAGAACGCGTTGGCCGCCATTGCAATTGCGACTGAACTTGAAGTCGCCGATGCCGATATCCAGAGGGCATTGCAGGAATTTACAGGCGTGGGCCGCCGCTTCCAGCGTTACGGCGAAGTGAACGTGAAGTCGGCGGAAGGCGGCGCCTACACGCTGATCGATGACTACGGTCATCACCCGGTCGAGATGGCCGCGACGGTTGCAGCCGCGCGCGGCGCGTTTCCTGACCGGCGTCTCGTGCTCGCATTCCAGCCGCACCGGTTCACGCGCACGCGCGATTGCTTCGAGGATTTCGTGCGCGTGTTGTCGACCGTCGATGCCCTCGTGCTCACCGAAGTGTATGCAGCAGGCGAAGCGCCAATCGTCGCCGCCGATGGCCGCGCGCTCGCTCGTGCAATTCGCGTGGCGGGAAAAGTGGAACCGGTATTCGTGGAAACAGTGGATGAGATGCCTGACGCGATCGCCACGCTGGCACGCAGCGGCGACGTAGTGATAACGATGGGCGCGGGTTCTATTGGCGGCGTATGTGGCCGGCTGACAGCGCAAGTTCAGGATTCGAAGGTTTTGAAATGACAAGTAACGTGAGCACATCCGCAATCGACCCGAAGGTGTTCGGCAAAGTCGCCGTGCTGCTTGGCGGGGAAACGGCCGAGCGCGAGGTATCGCTGAATTCGGGGCGTCTCGTGCTGCAGGGACTGCGCGATGCAGGTATCGACGCACACCCGTTCGACCCCGCTGAGCGGCCGCTCGCCGACTTGAAGTCGGAAGGCTTTGCGCGCGTGTTTATCGCGTTGCATGGCGGCTATGGCGAGAACGGCCAGTTGCAGGGCGCGCTCGATTTCTACGGCATCAAGTACACGGGCAGCGGCGTGCTGGGTTCGGCGCTCGGTCTCGATAAATTCCGCACCAAGCTCGTGTGGCAACAAACGGGCGTGCCCACGCCGCCGTTCGAAGTCGTGCTGCGCGGCGATGACTACGAAGATGCAGCGCAGAGGAGCATTGCGAAGCTTGGCTTGCCGCTGTTCGTGAAGCCGGCGAGCGAAGGTTCGAGCGTTGCCGTGATCAAGGTGAAGAGCGCGGAAACGCTGGTGCCGGCGCTGATCGAAGCGGCGAAGTTCGACAAGATCGTGCTCGTCGAGAAAAGCATTGAAGGCGGTGGCGAATACACGTGCTGTATCGCGGGCGACCTGGACTTGCCGATCATCAAGATCGTGCCGGCCGGTGAGTTCTACGACTACAACGCGAAGTACATCGCGGACGACACGCAGTACCCGATTCCCTGCGGCCTGACGCCCGCCGACGAAGCGCGCATGAAACAGCTTTCGCGCCGCGCGTTCGATGTGCTCGGCTGCACGGACTGGGGCCGTGCCGATTTCATGATGGACGGTGACGGCAATCCGTATTTCCTGGAAGTGAACACGGCGCCGGGCATGACCGATCACTCGCTGCCGCCGAAAGCGGCGCGGGCAGTCGGGATCAGCTACATGGAACTGGTGGTGAAGGTGTTGTCGCTGACATTGCAGGATTGAGACCGGGTTTGGAACGTATAGAACATGTGGAATAACGCTCGCCAGATGAACCTCACGGCCAACGCACTGCACGTATTGCTCGTGTTCGTGCTGCTCGGGGCCGCCGGTTACTGGGCGATCCAGCGGCCGGAGTTTCGCCTGCGCGAAATCCAGATCGATGGCGACACGCTGCACATCAATTCGCCGACCGTACGCGCAAGCGTGGTGGGGCATTTGAAGGGCAACTTCTTCACCGTTGATCTGGACGCAGCGCGCGCCGCGTTCGAACAAATGCCGTGGGTGCGTCACGCGAGCGTACGTCGTGTATGGCCGAATGCGCTGGCGGTGACGCTGGAAGAATTCAAGCCGCTCGGCACGTGGGGCACGGATCAACTGGTGAGCGTGGACGGTGATCTGTTCACGGCGAACCAGGGCGAACTCGACGACGACTTGCCTGCGTTCGAAGGGCCGGATGGATCGGCGAAAGAAGTGGTCGCGCGGTATCACGATTTCACGAAGTGGTTTGCGCCGCTCGACGCGCATCCGGAAGAAGTCATCTTGTCGCCGCGATACGCGTGGACATTGAAGCTTTCAAACGGTACGCAGATCGAACTGGGGCGCGAGCGCAATCAGGACACGTTGTTCGATCGCAGCAAACGATTTGTAGCTGCGTGGACGTCGGTGACGGGGCGGTGGGGAAATGACATCGAGTACGCGGATTTGCGCTATCCGAACGGCTTCGCAATCAAGGCCGCCGGCATGCGTTTCATCAGCGACACCGACAAAGCGAAGAAGTAAGGGACATCACAGGCAATGAGCACGCTATGAGCAAAGACTACAAAGACTTGCTGGTCGCCCTCGACATCGGGACGTCGAAGGTGGTGGCGATCGTCGCCGAGTTGAAGGGCGAAGGCCACTACGAGGTGATCGGGCTCGGACAGAGCGACTCGAAGGGATTGAAGAAGGGCGTGGTGGTGAATATCGAAGCCACCGTCCAGTCGATCCAGCGCGCGCTCGAAGAAGCCGAATTGATGGCCGATTGCAAGATCACGAATGTGTTCACCGGCATTGCCGGAAGCCACATTCGCAGCTTCAATTCGAGCGGCATGGTCGCGATCAAGGACAAGGAAGTCACGCAGACCGATGTGGCGCGCGTGATCGAAACGGCCAAGGCGATCAACATCCCGACCGACCAGCAGGTGCTGCATATCCTCACGCAGGAATTCATCATCGACGGCCAGGAAGACGTGCGCGAGCCGATCGGCATGAGCGGCATCCGGCTGGAAGTGAAGGTGCACATCGTGACGGGCGCGGTGAGCGCGGCGCAGAACATCGTGAAATGCGTGCGCCGCTGCGGGCTCGAAGTGAACGACCTGATCCTGCAGCCGCTGGCTTCGTCGCTGGCGGTGCTGACGGAAGACGAAAAGGAACTTGGCGTTGTGCTCGTCGATATCGGCGGCGGCACGACGGACATCGCCATTTTCAGCGAAGGCGCGATTCGTCATACGGCGGTGATTCCTATTGCCGGCGACCAGATCACGAGCGATGTCGCCATGGCCCTGCGCACGCCGACGCCCGACGCCGAAGACATCAAGGTGAGCTACGGCATCGCGAAGCAGGCGCTCGCCGATCCGGACGAAATGATCGAAGTGCCGGGACTCGGCGAGCGCGGTCCGCGCACGTTGTCGCGTCAGGCACTTGCAGCGGTTGTCGAACCGCGCGTGGAAGAACTGTTCTCGCTCGTGCAGCAAGTGGTGCGCGAGTCGGGTTACGAAGAATTGCTCAGCAGCGGCGTGGTGCTGACCGGCGGCGCATCGATGATGCCCGGCATGGTCGAACTCGGCGAAGACATCTTCCTGAAGCCGGTGCGCATCGGCGTGCCCGAATACGCGGGCGGCCTGGCGGACGTGGTTCGCAACCCGCGTTATTCCACGGCGATGGGTTTGCTCGTCGAAGGTCGTTCGCAACGCATGCGCGGGCGCAAGGTCGCGGTGCAATCAGGATCGATGGGACAGGTTTTTGGACGCATGAAAGACTGGTTCCTTGGGAATTTTTAAATACAAATTCGCGCTGGTGCCGGCGGCTGGCGCGCGACAAGAGGTTGCCCGATCTCTTGCCGAATAACGCCGATTTTCATTCTTGACGGAGGCAATATGGATTTCGAAATGCTGGAAACGGAAACCAACGGAACGATCATCAAGGTCGTCGGTGTTGGTGGCGCAGGCGGTAATGCAGTACAGCACATGATCAACCGCGGCGTGCAGGGCGTGGATTTCATCGTCATGAATACGGATGCGCAGGCGCTTGCACGTTCGCGTGCTTCGTCGGTGATCCAGTTGGGCAACACGGGTCTCGGCGCAGGCGCCAAGCCGGACATGGGCCGTGCCGCAGCGGAAGATGCGCGCGAGCGTATCGCCGATGCACTGCGCGGCGCGCACATGGTGTTCATCACCGCAGGCATGGGTGGCGGCACGGGTACGGGTGCAGCACCGGTCGTGGCACAGATCGCGAAGGAAATGGGCATTCTCACCGTTGGTGTAGTCAGCAAGCCGTTCGAATTTGAAGGTGGCCGCCGCATGCGCGTGGCTGAAGCTGGATCGCAGCAACTGGAGGATCACGTCGACTCGCTGATCGTCGTTCTGAACGACAAGCTGTTCGAGGTGATGGGCGACGACGCCGAGATGGACAAGTGCTTCCAGTGCGCTGACGACGTATTGAACAACGCTGTTGCCGGTATCGCGGAAATCATCAACGTCGACGGGCTGGTCAACGTCGACTTCGAAGACGTGAAGACGGTGATGGGCGAGCAAGGCAAGGCGATGATGGGCACGGCGACGGTTGCCGGCGTCGATCGCGCGCGTCTGGCGGCAGAACAGGCGGTCGCAAGCCCGCTGCTGGAAGGTGTGGATCTGTCGGGCGCACGTGGCGTGCTGGTGAACATCACGTCGAGCCGTTCGCTGCGTTTGTCGGAAACGCGTGAAGTGATGAACACGATCAAGTCGTACGCAGCAGAAGACGCGACCGTGATCTTCGGCGCGGTGTACGACGACGCCATGGGCGATGCGTTGCGCGTGACGGTCGTGGCAACGGGCCTTGGCCGCGCTGCGAAGAAACAACAAGCTGCACCGATGACCCTGCTGCGCACCGGCACGGACAACTCGCCGATTGCGCACGCACAGCACAGCTACGCGCCGCAGCAGTCGAACGGTACGGATTACGGCGCGCTGGAAGCACCGGCTGTATGGCGTCAGACGCGTGAAACCGCGGCTTCGCACGTGCAGGCGCTGCAGGAAAAGGGTGTGGATACGTATGACATTCCGGCGTTTTTGCGCAAGCAAGCCGACTGATGCCTTCTGCCGGGGCGTGTCGCTTTGATGTAAGCGCCCAAAGGTAAAGGTCTCAGGAGATGGGTTGTCCTGCGTTCGTTTTCAGGCCGCGTCTTATGGATGCTGGACTGTGGCGGCGTGACCGCTTCGATAACGTTCATCATCGTCTATATTGGGATGAGATCGATACGTTTCGATACACAAGCAGCGGTGGGGCGAACGTCTCTCGCAAGGAAAAAGTTTGAATCGCTGGCGTGTTCAGCACTGACTCAGTGAAAGGCCGATCAATGATCAAGACAGGTGAAACGCTGCCGGACGAACGCCTCTACGAATTTATCGACGTGGCGACGGAAGGCTGCGCCGTGGGACCGAACGGTTTCCCGGTGCGCGAGCGGACGGCGGGCAAGCGCGTAGTGATCTTCGGATTGCCGGGCGCGTTCACGCCCACCTGTTCCGCCAGGCACGTGCCGGGTTTTATCGATAATGCGGAGAAACTGGCCGCGGCGGGTATCGATGAAATCTGGTGTGTCTCCGTCAACGACGCGTTCGTGATGAGCGCGTGGGGACGCGATCTTCAAACCTCGGGCAAGGTGAAGATGATCGCCGACGGCAGCGCGCGTTTTACTCGAGCACTCGGCCTCGATCAGGATCTGTCGGAGCGTGGCATGGGAATTCGCTCCCAGCGCTACGCCATGGTGGTCGACAACAGCGTGGTCAAGACGCTGAATGTCGAAGCACCCGGCAAGTTTGAAGTCAGCAGCGCTGAAAGCGTCCTCGCGACGTTGGGCTGATGTGTCTTAACAATGTTGTGCTGGCGGTCGAGACGCCCGGCGTTTGTTGCATTGCCGCAACAGGCTATGACGCCATCGCGTGTCTTCTGGAACTTGCATGACAAAGTCGCAACAAAGCCGTAACGCGGCGCCGATGTCCGGGAACGCCTCCGTCCCGGGTATCGGCCCGACCCTATTTGCTTTCGCGTGAATTTGGTTTTCGCGTACCGAGCCAAAGCAGTAACGGGGAGAAACAAGTTGCAACGTTCCCGCTCGGGACGACGCGAAGGGATTGGAGTATACTTCGCGCTATTGAATACAAATTCACGATTGATTCTCTCAATCGAGAGTCACAATCGAAGCGAAAAAAATCATGTTGAAGCAGCGAACCATCAAAACCATCGTCAAAACCGTCGGGATCGGCCTGCACTCTGGCCGCAAGGTGGATTTGACGCTTCGGCCCGCACCGGCGAACACCGGGATCGTTTTTGCGCGTATCGACCTGCCTGAGCCGGTCGATATTCCGGCGTCGGCATTGGCTATCGGCGACACGCGCCTGGCTTCTGTCTTGCAGAAGGACGGGGCGCGTGTTTCGACCATCGAGCATTTGATGTCGGCTTGCGCGGGGCTGGGCATCGACAATTTGTACGTCGATGTCACGGCTGAAGAAATTCCGATCATGGACGGCAGCGCTGCTTCTTTCGTGTTTCTGATTCAATCGGCGGGTATTGAAGAACAGAACGCGGCCAAGAAGTTCATCAAGGTGACGAAGCCGGTTGAAATCCGCGACGGCGACAAGTTCGCTCGTCTCGATCCGTATTTCGGCTTCAAACTGAAGTTCACCATTGATTTCCGCCATCCGGCCGTCGATAAGACCGGTCAGGCACTCGAAGTCGATTTCGCCCATACGTCATATGTTCGGGATATTGCCCGGGCACGGACGTTCGGGTTTGCACATGAAGTCGAAATGATGCGCGAGCTTGGTCTGGCGCGTGGCGGCAGCATGGATAACGCCATTGTTCTGGACGAGTATCGAATTCTGAATAACGATGGTTTGCGTTACGAAGACGAGTTCGTGAAGCACAAGATGCTCGACGCGATTGGTGACCTGTATGTGGTCGGTCATCCGTTGCTGGCGTCTTATGCGGCATATAAAGGCGGTCACGCAATGAACAATATGTTGCTGCGTGAATTGCTGGCGCACGAAGACTCGTATGAGATCGTGACGTTTGAAGACAAGCAAGCGGCGCCGCGCGGTTTTGCTTTCGATACGCAAACGGCGTTCGCGTAATCAGTAAATAGTCAGAGCAATAATATGAGAATGAGCGGCAGCTTTCGGGCGCCGCTCATTTTTTTTGTGCTTTCGCCTGATGACGCGCCGCCATTTTCGCGAGCGCTTCCTGAAGAGGCGATGGCTCGAGTGTTTCAGCCAGCATTTGCAGCGCATCTGCGCCAGCGGCGGACATCCGGGCTTGCTTCGGCGGAATCACTTCTTTCATTGCTTGTGGGCGAACGCGTATCTTCAGTGCGTTCACGGCCCAGCCGCGTTGCTGCAAATCCACCAGAAGACGCGGTTCGATGTGCCGCAGACGCGCCGCAAGCGCGTTGTGTCCGGCAAAAAGCGAAAGCACGCCCTCTTTGATGAACCCCGGTTCCACATTGGCACCCAGATAATCCGGCAGCAACGCCATCAGGTCGCGCTGGAGCGCCGTCACCTGCTCTACGCCCGCCCGCAATGCGAGAAACTCGCTAGTGCGGCCCAGGACGTCGGACAACGCCTGCGGCTTGCGCGGATCGAAGCGTTGCGGCGGCCTTGAATTCGGCGGGAAACGGCTCATTTTTGTGTCTGCAGGGGCTGGCGGCGATGCAAAGATTGTAACGCTGCGCGCCGTGCGCCATGACGGCGCGCTTTACGTGTCAACACGGACAAACATAACCGCCATTTGCTTTATCACAAAAGATGGCGGTACAGGCTCCAGCGGGGGCGCGTGCTAAAATCCCCGATTCGTTTTCACCCATGGA
>NZ_CAXTGZ010000068.1:0-17212 GCF_964243625.1 uncultured Caballeronia sp. | reverse complement strand
TGTACCGGCTCCGGTTGTTTGGACACGCTTTTGCAGTTCAGGCGGCCAGCTTCATCAGCCTTTCCTGACGGGCTTCGAGGGGTGATTTGAAGCCCAGCTTTTCAAGACGCCAGTCGCGGTTGTATCGATCCTTGAACGCGACAGCGGCGGCACGAACTTCCTCCAGGTTTTCGAAGATGCGTCCATGAATAGCCTGTTCCTTCATGGTTCGGTTGAACCTCTCGGCCACGCCGTTGGTCTGCGGCTCGGCGACGAAGGCGTAGCTCGGCGCGATGCCCCAGAACTTGATCTGGTCGCAAAAGTCGTCCGAGGTGTACTGCGAACCATGATCCATGCGCAGCGACAGCCCGCGACCCGCGTCGGCACCCACGGAGCCAAACTCGCCCAGCAGCCCCTGGGCGATCGGCTCGAGGGCGGCGAAACGGTCACCAATTTTCGCGGCATGAATGCCGGTGCACATGCCGTCGCAGTGATCGACGGCGGAGAAGATCCACACCATGCCGTCGTCCACGGTCGCGATGCGCACGCCGTCGGTACCCCACATTTCATTAGGGCGATCAGTTGTTATCCGGCCGTCGTGAAGGATGGGTCCGCCTCGCGCTTGACGATGCGGCGAGAGCAGGCTGTGCTCCCGCATCAGCCGCAACACGCGGGTCCGGGAGACACGGATGTCATGCAGGATGCGCAGCCGTGCCCAGACCTTGCGATGCCCCTCGCCCTTGAAGGGCGAAGCCGCCAGATCGTCACGGATGGCCTTGAGCAGGTCAGCATCGGGCATCTTCGGCTTCGGCCCACGCCTGCGCACAACCATCGGCGTCACGCCGGCGCCCGCTCTGGCACGTACGGCGTAGATCGTCGAGCGTGGGAAGTCGAGCACCTGGCAAACCCGTTGCAATCCAAAGGGCTTGCCGACGCTCACGGAGATCTCGTGGCTCATGTCGATGATCTCCGAGCGCTCAAAGGGCGACGGGCCTGCCGCTCGCGTTCCTTGTTCAAAATCTCGATTGTCATCGTGAGCTCGCCGACGCGCCGGACGGCCTCGTTGAGTCGGGCTTCCAACGGATCGCTAGTGCGTGCCTTCAGGCCTGCCTCCATGCCCGCCAGAGCCTGTTCACGCCAGCATTCAAGCTCGGCGATCGTCACGCCAACTTCGCGCGACACGGCATCGACGGGTTCGCCGCGCAGCAATCGAAGCACCACGCCGCGTTTGCGCCCGGTCGACCAGCGTTTGACTTCGGCGATGCCAGAGGCGCTTCCAGTCGCGCTACGCGCGCCTTCCAACGACTCTGGCGCAACTGCATTCGCATCAGCTTTCTTCAACATGAACTACTCCAGTTTGGAACACACGTTTTACCCTAAATCTGTGTCCAAAAAAACCGGAGGCGCCGCAAATTCAATCGTGAGCATGGGCGTCCGCTGCAATATCAGCGTGGCGGCTGGATCAGTTACCTGATGACGAGCACCGGGCCGGAGCCCCTTGAGACCTGGAGGTCGGGGATTGACTACGACCATTATCTGACGCGGCAGCTTCAGCCGATCGCCGATGCCATCCTGCCGCTTTTACAGAGTGATTTTCAAATGCTGATTTCGGGGCAGCATGAGTTGTTTTAGATCAAGCTGTGCCGCAGCTTCGGCCGGCGCTCATATTTAGCATGAAGACCTAAGACCCGGGTTCAGTCGCCGGAATCTTCCGTGCGCGACCGGAAAGACGGGTCAGGGTCCGTCCCAATTGCGGGCGGGCCGACTGCGGATGAAATCTTAGTCGACTGAAATCGTCGAGGAAACGGATTATCGGCTGACCATCAGGGCAGTGCGCCGAGCAATGCAAACGCGATTTGTCGCGGCTCAATAATCACACGCGGTGATCCCGCAGCACCCACCAAGTTCTGTCGCGTTGCTATGGCGGTTTGCTCGACGGCAACAAGAATGTGTCTTAGTCGGCTGGATGTCGGCCGGTAGTTGGTTTTGGTTCATTCGATCGGTTTATTGCTAACTTTGTCGACCGACAAATTGGCGCGAAATGAACTGCGCGCAGGTTAAAACCGACCATCATCCGGAGCTTTAAACAACAGTTTTGTCAAAATCGGATTCTTCTTATATAGAGTTTCCAAGCTTAAAGATTGATGATCTGCCATTTCCACCTATGCCCGACTGGCGAGGGAAACGACCACTCTTGGATGTCAGGGGCGATGTGAACGTGTGATTTCGAAGATGGGCGGTTGCGAGTGATGTGTCATTCCGCCGACTGGAACGGGCGTGCCTGTTCTCGCTTGCGCTCGCACCGCCTAAGGGTTGCATCCGAAACGTGACAACGAACTGGCAAAAAACACACCCGAATCAAATAAGAAACCCTTGTTTCAGAAATATCTGATACCGCATCTGATCGGCAGCGTGGACGATTCGCGCTCCACACAACCGGCAGGCGTGAAAGCGAACTGCATTCCGCCTGGATAACAACAGGGAATCAGATGAAAAACCATACAGACAATTTGTACACGTGCCTATCGCCGTTCCGGCCCGCACTTATCAGACGCCTTACTGCCGCGTCGCTCGCCCTTCCTCCCCTTGCCATCGCCTTAGCCAGTGACGTCGGCGCGCAAACGATGCCTGCGGACTGGCCATCGACGGCAACGATCCCATACAACCTGGGCGGTACGGTCAACGGCGTCTACACCGACCGGAACGGCAAAAGTTATGACGGCACAGGCTATATCGTGGTCGACATTGACGGTGCATTTCGCAACGACAATCCTGTTTTCAAGGATTCTCTAGGCAGAAGCAAAATAGCCGGCGAGGTCTGCATAGGGCAACGAACGGGAACTGATTGGCTTAGTCTGTGCAAACTCCAGAGCTGGGTCAGCCGGCCGCTACCGGGCGATCCTTCAGCGGGCTATTACGTGGCTTCCCAGTCCGGCGCGTCCCTCCCGTCGGACGCACCGGACAATTCATGCCGCGACACGGCCAATTCTGACTCCCCGCAGTACTGCCATTACTACCACGGCGCAGCCACCGCCGGAATCATGGTTGGTCAGCCTACGGTTCGTTGGGATGATGCCAATACGAAGCTGATGTACTCGGGCGTCGCCCCGGGGGGAAGTGTCATCACGGTCAAGATCGGTGGCGGCACTGGAACTGACGGTCCGCAAGGCTGGCCCATCAACTCGGTTGTGGACGCGCTCAATTACGTCAACAGCACACTGCTTGCGCGGGCCGATATCGGTTCGAAAATTGTCGCGGTGAATATTTCCGCATCCGGAAAGTCAATTGCCGGATCTCTTCCGTGTGCGACCGGAGGCGACGGGGCAAGGATCGACGCAGTTGCGGGCGTGCTGCGTGCGAAAGGAATCGCAGTCGTGATGTCGGCGGGCAACGACAGCGTCAATGGAACCGGGACCTGGACATGCGGGAACAACATCATTCCCGTGGGCGCTGCCGGCATCCGGTCAGTCACGACCCCAACCAGTTATACAAACCTTTCGCAGAAGGTCAGTCTCTTTGCTCCCGTCGGCACCGGCGACCGGGCCAGTGGCGACTTCGTGCTCGCACCCTGGGCTGGCCACGGATCGTACTACGTTTGGGGAACGTCGTTTGCGTCGCCGCAAGTGGCGGCGGCGTTTGCCGTGCTGCGTCAGAAATTCGGCACCGCTCCTTCCGTGGATTCGCTGGTCCGGTTGATGCAAACGACGGGCACGCCGCTTGACGGCGACCGGGCCGGACTCGCTGCACCGGGTGCCTCCGTGCTGGATATCAGGGCGGCGTTGAACGGAACTCCGGGCTGAACGAGTCCTGGTCGGGTAATGATGGACGGCCAAGTTCAGCGCAGGAAGCAAGCCGTCCCGATGGATCGCCCCAGTGGGCGATGGATTGAACCTGTTTGACACAGCCACCTCCACCATTGCCGTGACCGACGCGTAGCCCATTGATCCACTCACGCAACTTATCCCCAGTTTTTGTTGGCAAGGCTGTGGACAACTCACGTGAACGTCGGCCAAGACCTTGATTTGGTTGAAACTCGGCACTCTGCCTTTTTTGCGCTGCACGCAACGAGCAACGGCTTTCAAATACCCGTTGCAGCGGCTACGCCATCAATTCCTACGCGGTCGCGCGCTTTTCGCAAACAGCACTTCAAGATCCTGTTCAATCCACGCCAACGTCACTTCGCCAACCATTCCACCAGCAAAGGTTCCGCGTCGTACATCTCGTCCGATAACAACGTTTTGACCGCCTCCTCGACCATGCATTCCGGATCATCGTCAGCGAGACCGACCGCAAAAACCAACTGCTCACCAGCCGCGCGATACCATCAAATGCCATCATCTTTTCCGGCGCCTTCGCAAGTACCCAGCCGCCGCCGTGCCTTTTTGGATCGCCCGTAGCCGTTCTTCCGCAGATTGCCATTGGACAAAAAAACTCAACCACGAAGAGCCACTGATTTCGACCATCCGCCACATATCGACGGCACCGTCCCCGCCGACGTGTAAACTAGCGAACTTTTTGACTCTGGCGAAATGGTGCAAGCTCCTCAGCGCACAGCTCTCAGCGGCCCGGCGCTCATTCGCTTACTTGCGCGCCTGACGGACGTCGATTTTACCGAATCCAGGCAATCGCTTTCGGACCGGCTGAGCCAGTGGCTCCACTGGACTGATGCGATCGCTTTATCTACGGCGCTGGGCGGCAAGCCGCCTCCGGGCGTTGCCAGCGCGCAAACCTCGGGCAGCCCCGAAGAGAAAGAGTGCGCGGCCGCGCGCAGCGCGCTCGCGAACGCCATTGCTGGCGACAGCGTGTTTGGCGCCCCGAAGAGACGGCCGGGCGCGGCACAAGCACATATCGAAACATCCGCCGATACCGACTATCCGGTCTTCCGTCAACGCTATCTGACCCTGCAACAGTCGATGGAAACCGGCATCGGCAATCTGCGCGGCCGTTTGCGGGCAAAGCTCGCCGCGAGGACACCGGCCATGACGCGGCTCGCGGAAGTCGATGCAGTCATGGAACGCGCGTTGAGCCCACGCGAACGCAGCTTGCTCGGGACCGTGCCCGTGCTGCTGGGCCGGCACTTCGAGCGTCTGCGACGCGCGGAGCTGGATACGCTGAGCGGCGACGAAACACCGGGCGCATGGCTCGAAATTTTCCGCAAAGATACGCAGAGCGTGCTGCTGGCCGAACTGGATCTTCGTTTTCAACCGGTCGAAGGGTTGCTCGCCGCCCTTCGCACTAGCTAACTGGGACGCTATGTCCAGAAATCTGATCAATCTCGTTGTGTTCCTGGCAGGTCTCGCCGCCGTGTGCTGGATCGGCGCGGGTTACATCGGCTCTAATCTGCTGGCGCTCGCCGTCACGCTGCTGATCGCCGCCTGCTACGTGGCGGGCGCGCTCGAACTAAAACGTTATAGCGAGGCCACGTCCGGCCTGACGCGCGCCATCGACGGCCTGTCCGCGCCGCCGACGAGCCTCGGCGCGTGGCTCGAACAGTTGCCGGCCAGCTTGCGCAATGCCGCGCGGCTGCGTGTGGAGGGCGAGCGTGTCGCCTTGCCGGGCCCCGCGCTCGCACCGTATCTCGTGGGATTGCTGGTGCTGCTCGGCATGCTGGGGACGCTGCTCGGCATGGTGGCGACCCTCCGGGGCACAGGCATGGCGCTCGACAGCGCGACCGACCTGCAGGCCATCCGCGCATCGCTTGCCGCGCCGGTCAAGGGGCTGGGCTTCGCGTTCGGGACATCGATTGCGGGCGTGGCGACATCGGCCATGCTGGGCTTGCTGTCCGCGTTGTGCCGCCGCGAACGGATTCAGGCGGCGCACATGCTCGACGTGAAGATCGCGACGACCTTGCGCATCTATTCGCAGACGCATCAGCGCGAGGAAGCGTTCAGGCTCCTGCAGCGTCAGGCGGAAGTCATGCCTGCGCTGGTTGATCGCCTGCAGGCGATGATGACCGCCATCGAACAGCAGAACCATGTTTTGAACGAGCGGCAGGTCGCGAACCAGGATGCGTTTCATGGCAGGACGGAGGCGACTTACACGCGCCTGGCTGCATCGGTGGAACGTTCCATGAAAGAGAGCGTCGCTGAAAGCGCCCGCGCCGCCGGTGCTGCGCTGCAGCCCGTCATGGAAGCAACAATGGCCGGTCTCACGCGCGAGTCGGCCGCGTTGCACACCAGCGTGACGACCGCCGTACAACGGCAACTGGATGGATTGTCGAGCGGTTTTGAATCGACGGCCACGACCGTTTCCGATATCTGGCATCAGGCGCTCACTGCGCATCAGCGAACGTCTGAAGGACTGTCCGGGCATTTGCGTCTATCGCTTGACCGGTTCAACGAGACCTTCGAGCAACGCTCTATTAGCCTGCTCAATGGTGTCTCCACCCGGCTCGATGCAACCACGGCCGGCTTATCGGCAGCATGGCGCGATGCGTTGGCGCAGCAGGAGCGTATCGGCGAGAAACTGGCGCAACACAACGCGCATGCGCTGAACGCGGCGGCTGCGAGCTTCGAGCAGCATTCGGCGTCGCTGCTCGGCAAGGTCGACCAGTCACATTCGAACTTGCAGACGGAACTGGCTTCGCGCGACGAAGCGCGGCTCGCCGCCTGGACCGGCCAGCTTGAATCGATATCCACAACGCTCAGCCGCGAATGGGAACAAGCCGGCGCGCGCACGGCGACCCGGCAGCAGGACATCTGCGACACACTGGCCAGCACCGCACGCGACATCTCCGCGCAGACGCAGGCGCACGCGAGCGACACCATCGGCGAGATTTCGCGGCTGGTGCAGGCGGCGTCGGAAGCACCGAAGGCCGCGGCGGAAATGATCGCCGAGTTGCGCATCAAGCTCTCGGACAGCATGGTGCGTGACACCGCCATGCTCGAGGAACGCAGCCGCCTGCTGGCCACGCTGGAAACCCTGCTCGATGCCGTCAACCACGCCTCGACCGAGCAGCGCACGGCTGTCGATGCGCTGGTCAGCACGTCGGCGGATCTGCTCGATCGCGTCGGCACCCGGTTCACCGATAAGGTGGAGCAGGAGACCGGCAAGCTGAGCGGCATTGCGGCGCAAGTCACCGGCAGCGCGGTCGAGGTCGCGAGCCTCGGCGAGGCGTTCGGCGTAGCCGTGCAGTTGTTCGGCGATTCGAACGAGAAGCTCGTGGCGCACCTTCAGCGCATCGAAACAGCGCTCGATAAATCGCTCACGCGCAGCGACGAACAGCTTGCGTATTACGTCGCGCAGGCGCGCGAAGTCATCGATTTGAGCGTGATGTCGCAGAAGCAGATCATCGAGGACTTGCAGCAGATCGGCGGCAAGCGGACGTCTGCCGGAGCCGAAGCGGCATGAGCGAGGATATCGACGGCGGCGTCGAACCCGCAGCGCCGGTCTGGGCCGTCTTCGGCGACCTGATGTCGGTATTGCTGGGCGCGTTCATGCTGATCCTGGTGGGGGTCATCGGCGTGCAGTTGGAGCTTTCCAGCAAGCTCGAACACGAGGTCAAGCAGCATCAGGTGGAAGCGCAGCGCCGCAAGACGCTCGAGCAAGCGCTCGCCGGGCCGTTGGCCGCGGGTCGCGTGACGCTGGTCAACGGGCGGATCGGCATCAATGGCAGCGTATTGTTTGCGCTCAACTCAGATCAGTTGCAGCCCGAAGGCCGGAAGGTGCTGAAGAGTCTGGCCGGACCGCTCACCGCTTATCTGCAGGCCAACGAGCAGATCCTGATGGTGAGCGGCTTCACCGATGACCGGCAACTGCGCGAAGGCAATCGCCGTTTCGCGGACAACTGGGAACTGTCGGCGCAACGCGCGCTGACGGTGACGCGTGCGTTGATCGATGAAGGTGTGCCCTCCTCATCGCTATTTGCAGCGGCGTTCGGCTCGCAGCAGCCAGTGGAATCGAATACGAACGATGCCGGGCGCGCAAAGAACCGCCGAGTCGAGATCGCGCCTGTGCCGAAACCATCGGCCGCAACGGTGAAGGCGCCATGAGCGATTTCCATGCAACGCTCGATGCCTGGCGCGAACGCGGCGCCGATCGGTTTGATCCGGTGCGCTTTCGGATTATCGAAGCGATGGAGCGGCGCGCGATAAACCATGACGGTGAAACACGGCGCGTCCTGAACGCGAGGTTAACCGAATTGATCGATGCCTTCGCCAGTGATCTTGCTGCAAACGCTCAACCGAAAGCGCCAGATGGCGAGTCCGCATCCGGACCGTTGAGCGGACTCGTTGACTACATTGCGAATGGGCGCGCGCCCAGTGCTTATCCGGATATGGCGGCGCTTGAATACTTCCGCGAGACGTGGAACAGGATCAGCACTGAAAGACAGTTCCGGCAATCGCTCGCGCAAGTACCCGGAAATGCCGGCCCGCTTAATTCGAGCAGCCTCGTGCATCGCGCGTTGTCATTGATGCGCGAGTTGTCGCCCGGGTATTTGCAGCAGTTCTTATCGTATGCGGACGCGTTGTCATGGCTCGAACAGATGAACACAGCGAGCGGCACCGAGGCTGACAAGGATGCGCCTCGGAGCGCGACCGCCAAGAAAACCGCTCGTGGAAAATCGCGAAGCACATAAAACGATTAATCAAGAACAAGAAACAAAACTGCCAATCAATTCGCGCAAGTCAACCCGATGTTGCGAACGGGAGACACGAATATTGAAAACCAGCCCCGCTTTTTAATCGACGGAAATATGATTGCGCCCGGACGACAAAATCGTTCATGGATCAGGGCCGTCAAAACCGGCCGGCGTTTATCTAAAAACTAAACATGCGGAGACACTGGTGAACAAAATCACTCGCGCCATTACCGGCGCATTCATCGCCATCGCGGCTCAATCTTCTTTTGCGCAAAGCTCGGTTACGCTGTACGGC
Organism: uncultured Caballeronia sp.; assembly: GCF_964243625.1. NCBI lineage: Bacteria > Pseudomonadati > Pseudomonadota > Betaproteobacteria > Burkholderiales > Burkholderiaceae > Caballeronia > uncultured Caballeronia sp. The sequence continues at coordinate 8,357 of NZ_CAXTGZ010000068.1, read as the reverse complement.
ATTGTCGATACCAGCGTACGTTATCTCACGAACGCGAATGCAAACAACGACAGCCAGGTAGCGATGGGCAACGGCCCGATCACCGGCAGCCGCTGGGGCCTGAAGGGTTCCGAGGATCTGGGCGGCGGACTGTCCACCGTGTTCCGCCTGGAAAACGGTTTCAACGTCTGGAACGGCCAACTGGCGAGCCAGAACACGCTGTTTAGCCGGATGGCGTATGTCGGGTTATCGAGCAACCAGTACGGCACCCTTACGTTCGGCCGTCAGAATACGCCGCTCTTCGATCAGCTTGGCAACGTCTATGATCCGCTGACCGTGGGCAACTACGATCAGGACGGCTGGCTGCCCGGCGCACTCGGCTACGGCTTGCGTTCGAACAACTCGGTCAAGTACAACGGTCAGTTCGGCGGCCTGAACGTGGAAGCCATGTACGCCTTCGGCAACACGGCGGGCAGCACGGGCGCGAACAACATGTACGGCGTAACGGCGTCCTACACGTTCAGCGGCCTGTCGCTCGATGCCGGCTTCCAGCAGAACAGCGACGCACAAAACCGCAAGTTCAACGTGGTCAACGTGAGCGCGGTCTATGCGTTCAGTACGGTCAAGGCTTACGCCGGCTGGCTGCACGCGCAGGACAATACCGGCATGGTCGACATCTTCATGTCGGCTGCGAACTCTCCCGCGGCGAGCTTTGCGGCCCCCGTGGCGAATACGAACCGCATCGACGACGGCTTCTACGCCGGCACCACATGGCAGGTAACGCCGCCGTTGCTGCTGACTGCTGCGGGCTACTACGATCACTCGCGCAATGCGCTGAACGCGGACGGAACCACGCTTGGCCGCGGGGTACGTTACTCGGGCGTGCTGCTTGCCGAGTACGCGCTGTCCAAGCGTACGGAAGTGTATGGCACGGTCGATTTCATCCGCGGGACGGGCGCCGCGCAAGCGGACTTCCCGGGACGCAACAACCAGACCGGCGTTGCAGTCGGCCTTCGCAACATATTCTGACGTTTGTTCAGGCCCGGCTTGCTGCCGGGTCGTTACGCGCTAAAAGGAAAAACGGCTGGCACTCTGCAGTGCGCGCCGTTTTTTATTGAAGCGTGATTGGCTCGCTTGATACCCGCTTCACGCAGCCTTTGCAATTATTGCTCGCACTGCACATTCGGCCTTGGCACGACGATGATCGCCGGATACGTCCCCCGGTCGAGTTCCACGCGCGCGACGACGGCTATTGTCGCGTCGTCGACGTCATCGTAGACGCTGACTTTTTCGTGCCGGAAGCTCGTGAGGCCCGTACACGCCGACGCACGGCCTTCATCCGAAACCCGGCAATTGATCGGGTTGTCCGCAAGGTAGCGATACTTGTCGCGGTCCGGCAATGCGAGGTATTCACGGACGTTTTGCGCCGCTCCGCCAATGCCCGTGACATAGCCGATGGCGCACTCCTGCTTGGGCGCCTGGGCTATCGCGGCTGTGCTAGCAAGCAGAATGAGCGTCGCAATTGTCGATGCAAGGAGGTTTCTCATGGAGCCTTGTCGGTGGATGATCGGGTCGATGTCATGAAGAAAGGAACGCATCTTGTTTTCGCGATTCCCCTTCCCCGGGCCGTCAGTTGAGCATCTTTTCTTCGGGGCGCAAAGTCAGGACGCGCACGCCGTTGCGAGTCACAGCGACAGTGTGCTCGAATTGCGCAGACAGTTGTCCATCGTCCGTAACGACTGTCCAGCCATCTTCTTCAGTACGGACGGCATGCCGCCCCTGGTTGATCATCGGTTCGATGGTGAACACCATTCCCTCCTGCAGCACCAGGCCCGTGCGCGGCTTTCCCCAATGCAGCACTTGAGGATCCTCGTGCATTTCACGTCCAATGCCGTGCCCGCAGTATTCCCTTACGACCGAATAGCCGTTTTTGCGTGCGTGCCGCTCGATTGCATGCCCCACATCGCCCAGTCTGCCGCCTGGACGAACCGCCTTGATGCCTTTCCACATGGCCTCGTAAGTCACTTGCACGAGCCGTCTGGCCAGCGGAGAAACCTCGCCGACAAGGTATGTCTTGCTGGAATCGGCAATAAAACCATTGGTCTCCAGCGTGATATCGAAATTGACGATATCACCGCTTTGCAACAGCTCGGCAGGGGATGGAACGCCGTGGCAAACCACGTTGTTGCGAGAGGAGTTGAGCGCGTAGGCATACCCGTACTGCCCTTTGCTTGCCGGGCGCGCATTGAGTTCATTCACGATGAAGCTGTCGACCAGATCGTTGACTTGCATGGTCGACATGCCGATCAAGCTCTGCCGGTCCAGATAGCCGAACACGTCCGCCAGCAGCTTGCCGGACTCGGCCATCAATGCGATTTCTTCTGGTCGCTTGGTCATGTCAAAGCCACCTTCACCGGTTGCGATACGACGCCCGCCGCGCGCAGTTCTCCCGCAACGATCTCGTTGAAACTCTGCGTTGGATTCATTTCGGATAACAAACCAATCTTGATCCAGAAGGCCGCTTGCGCGTTGATCGACCGGCACGACACGGCGCTTGCCTTGCGTATCTGATCGTGCAGATCATCGTCGATATTTACGATGCCCATGGCAACCTCTATATATGAAACATATATGGATCATATACTCCGTCGCCGTAATCGTGCAAGCGATCTGTGCGATTTGTCGTGGCGTCGACCCGGCCACTTCCAACCGAGCGATTGTGCACAAGGAATAAACAGAATGGTCCCGGTGTTGTTACCCATGAAATCGACCTTCCTGCAAGTGCTCATGCAAGCGGGATGATTCATGGGCGCGCGTGCTAACAGGAAAAAGACAGGACTGCATGCCGGGCGTGTATTACGGGTACCAGCATCAAAGGAGAAGACTTTTGGCTTTCAGAAAATCTTTATCGACAACCAACCGCAAAGTGATAGATCGATTCGCTGTCGGGCTTGTCAGCGAAGTGTACGGACCACCTCTGATCCAAACGTTCGAGAGCGCGCAAATCCGCAGCGGGACGTCGATGGCAGCAGTACTTGGCCCTGATCAATCCAACGTATCGAGTTATTACGCACTCGGTACAAAAACCAGCGCCAACAGCTTGCGACCGTTCATGCGTGCACTCTTGGACGATAGCCATATGACAGGCTGGATCGCCGGGCACTTACTGAACGAAGAGATGGGAGGTTCAGGCGACACGGACGAAAATCTCACACCCCTGACGACCAAAGCAAACAGCGCTCATAAAGCGTATGAAGGCCATATAAAGAAAATGCTGCTGCAGTGCCATAGAATTGATCGCGATAACAAGGAAATCGACTATTGGTATGGCGTGCACTATAGCGTTGCAGTATCGACACGACCTGTGTTCCAGGATTTGATCGATACGTATGTAGCGTCACATATCTCGATTGAGTACAGGTACATCAAGATCAAAAAAGCAAAGTTTCCAGCATTGGGGATCGAGGAAATCGGGACGGGTGATCCGTTCCTGCAAATACTGAGGGTGGCCGGCCAGCCAAACTGTACGTCCCCGAATGCACTGAATGAGCAATGCAACCCGGGCAACACACGTTTCTCGGTTGAGATTCATAACGAAAACAACTGACCCCGCAAAAACGCAGGCGCTGTTGTGTGACTCGGGTCGGGACCTGGGATAACCAAGTCGCGCGTCGCGGGGCGGCAAACATGCTTCCCGGCTATTTTCGCTTTAGAAATAGCCGGATCTGTCGTTATCAAGCTTGTCACACTGTGACCGATCCAAAGCGCCTTGCCCCTCCACTCCAGTCTTCCACAAACATATGAAAACCTTGATTCTTGCGCTCGCTGCTGCGACTGTCACGTTGGTAACCATCGCGCCGGCGTCCGCCGCGCCCTATCACCATCATCGCGAATGCCATAAAGTCCGCGTTCATCATCACTGGGAACATCGCTGCCGATAATCGATGGTTGAGCTCGTAGACGTCAATCGCACGCGCTCGTGAACCCAGCCTTTTCAGCGCTGGGTTCAAGCCGGCCGAACGGCATGGCGCGCCGGACTGCAAGTTGATCTGGTCGAGGGACGTGCTTACCCGCTGGTTTTCACCTGGGGTGAGAGGGCGCGCGTTGTGCCGTGCAGGCTAGCGCCTCGGAACGCCTGTCTTAGCGCCCGGTTTCGTTCATTTCGCTGCGAAGCAGGCCGATGATCCGCATGGTGTCCTGCATGACCCCGAGCTGTGCTTTTTGCCATTCCGGAGTACCCGTCACGAAGTCGTCGGGATTCCCTTTCCCCTGAGCCTTCCGAAGGACAGCGATACTCAGGTCAAACGCTTTTGTCTCACTGACTTTCCGCATCTTTAATCCCATCGTAATTTTGCGCCATCATCTTCCAGTTTGTCTGGCGTCTTTGGTGCGACAAGCACCGGAACCTCTCCAAAGGGGCGGCCGATGCCATAGTGGCAGATGACCGCTATCAAGCGCACTCACTGAATAACGGCTGCGGCTGTAAAAACTTTAGGAAACACCGCAAATCGACTTTAGACGAACGGCTCAGAGATGATACTCAATGGCGGCCGCACGCTGAACGGCCGAGCCCACGGCCGCATTCCAGTCCGATCCACGTGCGAGCTCGACAAACGCGGTCAGGTAATCGATAGCCTGATCGGTTTCGCGCACGCCCAGGAAAATCTGCTTGGCGATCCCCTGCGCACCCAGCCGGACCGCGCTGACGGCGACCTTGTCCGCGTATTCCTCGACCAGCCAGCGCGGCAGCGCGGCGACCCCACGGCCGCTCGCGACCATCTGCAACATGATGTCGGTGGTCTCTATGACCTTGTGCCGCTTCGGCATGACGTTCGCCGGCATCAGGAACTGGTTGTAGATATCCAGGCGGTCGATCTCGACCGGGTAAGTGATCAGGACCTCGTCGGCGAGTTCATCGGCGAGAATGAAAGACGCATTCGCCAGCCGGTGCTTGCGCCCGACCACCAGCACCTGCTCGTAGTCGAATACCGGTTCGAAGCGCAAGCCGGGCTTTCTCAACGGATCAGGCGTGACCAGGATGTCGATGTCATAGCCGAACAGCGCACCGATGCCGCCAAACTGGAATTTCTGTTTGACATCGACATCCACGTCGGGCCAGCGCGCGAGATACGGCGACACCACCTTGAGCAGCCACTGGTAGCAAGGGTGGCACTCCATTCCAATGCGCAGCGTGCCCCGCTGCCCCAGCGCAAACTGCTTCATGCGTTCTTCCGCGTGTTCCATTTGCGGCAACACGCGGTTGGCGAGCGCGAGCAAGTATTGCCCCGCCTGCGTCAGCCGGAGATTGCGCCCGTCGCGCGTCCATACCGCCGTGCCGAGGTGCTGCTCCATCTTCTTGACGGTATGGCTGAGTGCCGACTGCGTCAGGCATAACACGCTCGCGGCGGCCGTCAGGGAGCCCTGACGGTCGACTTCGCGGATGATGGCCAGGTGCGTTCGTTCGAGCATCGTGCGTCCATGAAAGGAACTAATCGATCGATGAGAAATGACCATTATATTTCATGGACCATGCAAACTAAGATCGTGCCGTTCATTCAAGGAGCGGCACATCTATGGTCACGACACACAATCTGGGTTTCCCGCGCATTGGCGCCAAGCGCGAACTGAAGTTCGGACTCGAGTCCTACTGGAAAGGCGAGTCGTCGCTCGACGCACTCAAAAAGCTGGGCGCGGGGCTACGCCGCCGCCATTGGGAAAACCAGGCGGATCTCGACCTGGCGCCAGTGGGCGATTTCGCGTTTTATGACCAGGTGCTGGACATGAGCTTCGCGCTGGGCAACCTGCCGGAACGCGTTCATGGTTTTCACGGCGATACCCTCGATAATTATTTCCGCGTGGCCCGCGGCCGTTCAGCCGCGGGCGCCGAGGACCACAGCGCGTGCTGCGGCGGCGTTGCTGCCGGCGAGATGACCAAATGGTTCGATACCAATTATCACTTCATCGTTCCCGAATTCAGCGCGGGCACGGAGTTCACACTCGATCCGTCACGTCTGCTCGAACAACTGGCTGAGGCCAAAGCGCAGGGCGTCAAGGCGAAACTGGTGATCATCGGCCCGGTGACGTATCTGGCGCTTGGCAAGGCCAAGGACGACTCCGACAAGCTGGCCCTGCTGCCGCGCCTGCTGCCGGTGTACGCGAAACTGTTGACCACGCTGGCCGCAGAAGGCGTGGAATGGGTCCAGATCGATGAACCCGTCCTCGTGACCGAGCTGTCCGCCGACTGGCAACAGGCGTACGTCACGGCCTATCAGGCGCTTGCGAACAGCAGGGTCAAGCTGTTGCTCGCGACGTACTTTGGCCCGTTGCTCGGCAATCTGGCGCTGGCTTGCAAACTGCCGGTGCACGGCCTGCACCTCGATGCAATCAACGCCCGCGCCGAAGTCGATGCAGTCATCGCTCAATTGCCGCAAGACCGCGTATTGTCGCTCGGCGTGATCAACGGCCGCAATATCTGGAAGACGGATCTGGCGAGCGTGCTCGACTGGCTCGAACCCGTTGCGAAGAAGCTCGGGAAGCGCCTCTGGATCGCGCCTTCCTGCTCGTTGCTGCACGTGCCGGTCGATCTCGACAGCGAGCAGAAGCTCGATACAGAAGTCCGCTCATGGCTTGCGTTTGCGCTGCAGAAACTCGGCGAACTCAAGCTGCTCGCCACCGCGTTGAATCAAGGCCGCGACGCCGTCAAGACCGAACTGGCTGCAAACAGCGCTGCCATCGCCGAGCGACGCGCATCGCCGCGCGTGAACAACCCGGTGGTCAAGGCCGCCCTCGCGAAGATCAATCCGGAGCTGGGCCAGCGCAAGAATGTCTATGCGGCACGCGCGAGCAAGCAGGCTGCCTTGCTGAAACTGCCGGCGTATCCGACGACGACCATCGGCTCGTTCCCGCAGACCGGCGCCATCCGCCATGCGCGCAGCCAGTTCAGGAGCGGTGCGCTCGACGACGCCGGCTACAAGGCCGCGATGCGCGCCGAGATCGAGCGCAGCGTGCACGAACAGGAAGCGCTGGGGCTCGACGTGCTGGTCCACGGCGAAGCCGAGCGTAACGACATGGTGGAATACTTCGGCGAACAGCTCGATGGCTACGCCTTCAGCCAGTTTGGCTGGGTGCAGTCGTATGGTTCGCGTTGCGTGAAGCCGCCTGTCCTCTTCGGCGACATCAGCCGCCCGAAGGCCATGACCGTCGAATGGATCAAATACGCGCAGTCGCTGACAGCCAAGCCGATGAAAGGCATGCTCACCGGCCCTGTCACGATCCTGAACTGGTCATTCGTGCGCGACGACCAGCCGCGCTCCGTCTCGTGCTACCAGCTCGCGCTTGCCATCCGTGAAGAGGTGCTCGACCTCGAAAAGGCCGGCGTGCATGTGATCCAGATCGATGAAGCCGCATTGCGCGAAGGCTTGCCGCTGCGCAAATCGCAGTGGAACGCATACCTCGCCTGGGCGGTGGAATCGTTTCGCATCACGGCGAACGGCGTGGACGACGAGACGCAGATCCACACGCATATGTGTTACTCGGAGTTCAATGACATCATCGCTTCGATTGCCGACATGGACGCCGACGTGATCACCATCGAGACTTCGCGTTCAGACATGGAGTTGCTCGACGCGTTCGATCACTTCGACTACCCGAACCAGATCGGACCGGGCGTGTACGACATTCACTCGCCGAACATTCCGACGCAAGAGCACATCGTGCAATTGATGAGGAAAGCAGCCGAACGCATTCCGGCGCAACGCCTGTGGGTGAATCCGGATTGCGGCCTGAAGACGCGTCAATGGGAAGAAGTCATTCCGGCGCTGACCAACATGGTGGCGGCTGCCAGGACGCTGCGCGCTTCCATCTGACAAGCACGCTGTGCACTCTATCCCGGGCTGGTCCCGGGATTTTCCCGTTCACGGATGCATCGCTGCATCGAGACAATGTATCGTGTCACCAAATCCTTGAACGAGGCGGTGATGAAGCGAATTCTGATCATTGGTATTGGTGCGGGCAACCCCGACTATGTGACTATTCAGGCGGTCAACGCGCTCAACGAAGTGGACGTCTTCTTCGTGATGGACAAGGGCGCCGCCAAGCAAAAACTGATTGCATTGCGGCGGGAGATCTGCCGGCGTTTCATCAAGGGAAACGATTACCGGTTCGCCGAGGGGACGAGCCCGGAGCGGGAGCGCAATGTCGCCGATTATCGCGGGAGCGTGGAAGATCTCAACGACGACAAGCAGGCCGTATTTGAACGGCTCATTTCAGACGAGATGGCGGACGGCGAGTGCGGCGCGTTCCTGACGTGGGGTGATCCGGCGCTGTACGACAGCACGATCCGGATCGTCGATTCGATCATCAGGAAAGGCGGTCACGAG
>NZ_CAXTGZ010000067.1:0-17214 GCF_964243625.1 uncultured Caballeronia sp. | reverse complement strand
TACGCCTGACTAAGCGACTTTGCTGTTCCGCAATGTGGAAATTTGTATGAGAAAGACAACGTATTGGCCCCGCATTTATCGACGGTCGGTACGAAAGGCCATATAATTTCCGCCCAAGCCGTGGGAAGTCTCACACTCTCCAATAAAATGTGGGTCTCCACAACGGCCCGGGTCGGTGTTGGAGCACACATTACCGGTACTTTGCGCTGTTGCTTACCTTTAACCATAAAAGGACGTGATCATGAAGAAATCTCTCCTCGTAGCATCCCTGTTGGCTGCTGTTGCTCTTGCTGCATGCAACAAGTCTAGCGATACGGCTGCTCCGGGCGCTGCTAGCGATACGTCGGCTGCTTCGGCACCGGCAGCTGCTGCTTCGGACGCTGCGGCTTCCGCAACGGACGCAGCATCGAGCGCTACGGCTGCTGCAAGCGACGCAGCTTCGGCTGCTGCAACGGCATCGGACGCTGCTGCTCCGGCTGCTGCTGCTTCGGGCGCGAGCCAGTAAGTATTGAGTCAGAGGCCAAGTTTCCCGCTCTTGAGCATGATTGATCCAGCAGGAAACGAAGCCTCCGCAGTAAGCCCACAAGGTTGATTTTGTAGGCTTACGAAAAAACCGGCCCTCGGGCCGGTTTTTTTACGTCTGGTGCTTCTTGATTTAAAAGTTCGATATGCCTGTCACGGAGGACGCTTCAAAGGGAAAGCCAGTCAAAGCCATCCGCCTGCGTCGCGACCAGCACGTCGGCGGCCGTCGCGCCCAAGACCGCAGCAAGGGCCGCCTGGGCCAGCTCAGGCAAGTTGTTCTGCTGGCTCAAATGGGCGGCCACCAGATGACGCAGCTTCGATCGATCCAGCGATGCAAGGATGGCCGCCGCCGCGTCGTTGTTCAGATGCCCGTGCATGCCGCTGATGCGGGCCTTCAACGACGCAGGATAGCGGCTCGTCGCGAGCATCTCCATGTCGTGATTGGATTCGAGCACCAGCGCATCGCAACCGCTCAACGTGCTGGTGATATGCGGCGTGGCAACGCCCACATCCGTCAGGACGCCCAAGCGGCTTGCGCCGTCAGAGAACACGTACTGGAGGGGTTCGCGTGCGTCATGGGGAACTGTGTAGGGCAGCACATGCAGGTTGCCCACAGCGACGCTCTCGTCGCCCCAGAGCACATGCAGGTCGACCGGTGCGTCATCGGCGCCTACCGCGCGCGCCGTGCCCCAGCTCATGTGTACCGGAATGGACCATTTGCGCGCTAGCGTCAGCGCGCCGCCAATGTGATCCGTATGCTCGTGCGTGATGAAAATGGCATCGAGCTGATCAGGGCGAACGTCGAGCCTCGCAAGGCGCCGCTCGACTTCCTTGGCTGAAAAACCACAGTCCAGCAGCACGCGCGTGGTGATCGTGCCGCTGGCCGACTCGACCAGCAACGCGTTGCCTTCACTGCCGCTGCCGAGACTGGCAAAGCGCATTGGCCGGGACCTAGTTCAACTGCGCATGCAGCAACGCAACGATACGTTGAGCGTCAGTCGATGTATCGACCTGACCGTTCGCATCGACCACGGCGACTTGCGTCAGGGCATCGGCCTTCGGACGCACATTGACCATGAATTCACGTGAGGGCTTCGGCGCGCTGCCGGTGAACAGCTTGCCGAGCAGCCCTTCCTTCTTCAGCTCCGCCATGGAGTCGGAGAAACGCACGTAATACACGCCCTTCGCGCGGTCGCGGTTGTCCACGGTGAAGTTGGTACGGTCAAGCGCCAAACCGACTCGCAACCAGGCGCGATCGAACGGCTCGGAGATGTCGAGCGTAGACGTGCCGCCCGATTGATCCAGTGCGACAGCCGGCTCGGCCGGACGTGCGTCGGTCAGCAATTGCTTGGCTTGTGCATCCGTGAGACCGAACTTCTCCATCAGCTTCGCAAGGAACGCCGCTTCGAGCGCCGGGTTGCGCGGACGCTCTTCCCATTTCGACGAGGTCTTGTCCTGGCCGGTCAGCACTTCTTCCATCGCGGCGTGGCTGATCGAGATGTCCGTGGAGTTGTTCGAGCCACGTTCCACCAGCGTGCGGAACTGGTCGCGTGTACCCGATGAATACGCAAAGTCGATCAGCTTGCCCACGCTCTTCCTGAACCAGTCGTCCGGAATGTTCGCGCGATTCTCGGCCCAGTCGGTGGACATGATGCCGGTGGCCGGTGCATCGGTCTTGAGCGTGAAACCGTTCTCTTCCCAGAACTCCTGCAACTGTGGCCAGAGTTGATCGGGCGAGCGGCCGTCGACCACGAGCCAGCGGCGGTCGCCGTCGCGTTCCACGTGCATGCCGAACGGGTCTTGCGGCGTCGGCAAACCGACTGTCGCATTGCCTGCCGGCGTCAGCGAACGCGGTGCAGCGCCGCCGAGCGAATTCAGCTTGGGCGGTGCAGCGTACCGCTGGCTGATGTCGCCGGTGGTCAGATCCGACGGCACTGCCAGCGAAGGCGCCGTTTCAGCACCCTTGTAATTCACACGGTCAGGCGCGAGCCAATCGTTCAAGGTGTCACAACCGCCAAGCGAGATCAGCGTGCCGATTGCAAGCGACAGCGCGCCAATGGTGCGAGCGTTGTTGATTAAGGCAGAACGTTTCATGAGGTCCTTCGTGATGCTGAATGCGCGTTGCCTGGAAGCTAAGCCGGGAACGGGTCGATGAACGACGGGTTGATGACACTCGCTGGCTGGCCGAACGGTGGTGCGGCCGGGATGCACTGCATGCAGGCGAACGCGCGTGTTGTTCAAGCGCATCCGCCCGCGGTAAGTCAGGCCAAAAGCCCGGTCTCGCGCAACGCGGCGCGCACGACGTCGTGATAACGCGCGTCAAGCGGCGTGAGCGGCAGGCGAATCCCGCTCCCCATGCGTCCAAGCGCGGTCAGCGCCCATTTCGCGGGAATCGGATTCGACTCGCAGAACATGTTTTTGTGCAGCGACAGCAGGCTCAAATGAATCTTGCGTGCCGTGATGGCGTCGCCGGCCAGCGCCGCACGGCAGAGTTCGCTCATTGCACGCGGTGCCACGTTCGCGGTCACCGAAATATTGCCGTGGCCGCCGAGCAGCATCAACGCGATCGCGGTCGGATCGTCACCGCTGTAGATTGCGAAATGGGCGGGTGCCTCGTTGATCAGATTCGCTGCACGATCGATGTTGCCCGTCGCTTCCTTCACGCCGATGATTCCTGGCACGTTTGCCAGGCGGATCACGGTGTCGTGATTCATGTCGGCAACAGTACGGCCCGGCACGTTGTACAGGATCACCGGCAGATCAACCGATTCCGCGATCTTGCGAAAGTGCTGGTACATGCCCTCTTGGGTGGGCTTGTTGTAGTACGGAACCACTTGCAACGTAGCGTCCGCACCAACTTCCTTCGCGGCGCGCGCCAGTTCGACGGCCTCCGAGGTGGAGTTGCCACCCGCGCCCGCGATGATCGGAAAGCGCTTGGCCGTATGTTCGACGGCGGTTTTCACCATCAACACGTGCTCTTCCACGGAGAGCGTGGCGGACTCACCACTGGTGCCGACGACGACGAGCCCGTTCGAGCCCTCTTCAACATGCCAGTCGATCAGTTTTCGAAACGCCGGCAGATCGAGACTACCGTCCTCGTGCATCGGGGTGACGATGGCAGGAATGCTGCCGCGGATCTGGATGCCGCCGTGTGTTCCGTTTGTCATGAAACGCTAGGGAAATTGGTCGGAAACCGCGATTGTAGCGGATTAGGACTGTAGAACGTAACGATCCGGGGGTGCGGCATTGTTACGGTCCGTAAGGCCCGTGGACAGAGGCGCCGACTCGGCTACGGCGCAGATGCGCTGCACGCAGGATGCACGCGGCGCGCTGATAAATCCATCCTGATAAGCGATGACCCGCAAGCGCGGGCGCACGGCGTCGAGAAGTTCACCGGGATTGAGCAGGAAATCCGGATTCGATGGCTTGCCGAATTGCGCATTGCCTGCGGCAAAGGTTTCGTAGAGCAGCACGCCGCCGGGCGCGAGGGCATCGAGAAGAAAGGGGAATGACGGCCGGTGAAGATAGTTCGTCACGACCACGGCGGCGAACTTTTCGTCTTCGCGCAAGGGCCACGCCGCATTTTCAAGATCGGCGCAACGCGTGCTTACGTGCAGCACGGCAGCGAGACTGGCGAGCGCGGTTTCATCGCGATCCAGTGCCAGAACGTCGTGTCCACGCGATGCAAAAAACCGCGAATGACGGCCGTTGCCGGCCGCCACGTCAAGCACCGCACCGCCCTTTTCCACCAGATGCGACCATTGCTCAATCCATGCACTGGCGGTGGTTGGGGGCGAATACAGCGCGGGCGTCGGCGTCACGGCTTGCTTCAGTTGTAAGACAGGCCCATGGCGTCGCGAACGTCGCGCATGGTTTCGACTGCAAACTTGCGCGCCTTGTCGCAGCCATCGGCCACGATGGCACGCAACAACGAAGGGTCGTCCATGTATTTCTGTGCGCGCTCGAGCATGGGTTGCTGCTCGCGCAGGATCCCTTCGATCACCGGCTGCTTGCACTCGAGGCAGCCAATGCCCGCAGTGCGGCACCCCTTTTGCACCCACTCGTGCGTCGCTTCGTCGGTGTAGACCTGATGAAGCTGCCATACCGGGCATTTGTCCGGATCGCCCGGATCGGTGCGGCGAACACGCGCCGGATCGGTCGGCATGGTGCGCACTTTCTTCGTGATGCTCTCGGCGTCTTCACGCAAGCCGATAGTGTTGCCATACGACTTCGACATCTTGGCGCCGTCGAGGCCCGGCATGCGCGACGCTTCGGTCAACAGCACTTGCGGCTCGACCAGGATGATCTTGCGCGCGCCTTCCAGGTAGCCGAAAAGCCGTTCGCGATCGTTCATGGACAAGCTCTGCGATTCCTGCAGCATCGCGCGTGCTTGTTCGAGCGCTTCGTCGTCACCCTCTTGCTGATACGCGACGCGCAACTCGTGATAAAGCTTTGCACGCTTGCCGCCGAGCTTCTTGGCGGCATCGAGCGCCTTCTCTTCGAAATCCGCTTCACGTCCATAAAGATAGTTGAAGCGCCGGGCAATTTCACGCGTCATTTCGACGTGCGGCACCTGGTCTTCGCCCACCGGAACGAGCGACGCGCGATACAGCAGGATGTCTGCCGCCATTAGCACCGGATAACCGAGAAAACCGTATGTGGTGAGATCCTTTTCCTTCAGCTTCTCGATCTGTTCCTTGTAGGTCGGCACGCGTTCGAGCCAGCCGAGCGGCGTCCCCATGCCGAGCAGCAGCGCCAGTTCGGCGTGCTCAGGCACGCGGCTCTGAATGAACAGCGTGGCCTGCGCCGGGTCGATGCCGGAAGCGAGCCAGTCGATCAGCACTTCCCACACGTTCTTCTCGATCACCTCGGGCGTTTCGTAGTGCGTCGTCAGCGCGTGCCAGTCGACGACCGCGAAGAAGCACGGATATTCGGACTGCAGCCGCACCCAGTTCTTGAGCACGCCGTGATAGTGGCCTAGGTGCAGCGAGCCGGTAGGCCGCATGCCGGAGAAGATACGGTCAGGGAACATGGTTTTATTGGAAGAGCGAAGCAAGGGGATTCAGGACGGCCGACACCGCGACGTACCCGGCGCTCACCAGCGGTCCGAGCCAGAAACGCGTCAGGGTGCCGGTCATGACCAGCGCCATCACGATAAAAAACCCGTACGGCTCGAGCCGCGACAGCATGATCGACGCACGCACCGGCAGCAAGGCCATCAGCACACGGCCGCCGTCGAGCGGCGGCAGCGGGAACAGGTTGAGCACGCCGAGCACGAGGTTCACGCCCACGCCCGCCGCAGCCATGCGCGTGAGGAAGGGTTCGTTGACATTGAATGCTGCGAGCAGCACGGCAATCACGCCCCAGATCAGCGCTTGCGCGAAGTTGCTGGCCGGCCCGGCAGCCGCGACCCACAAACTGCCCCAGCGCGGATTGCGCAAATTGCCGAATGCAACCGGAACCGGTTTTGCGTACCCGAACATGAACGCGCCGCTCGTGACGAAATACAGCACCAGCGGAATTGCCAGCGTGCCGATGGGGTCGATGTGGCGCATCGGATTAAGCGAGACGCGGCCGAGCACGTAAGCCGTGTTGTCGCCCAGGAGGCGGGCCGCGTAGCCGTGCGCGGCCTCGTGCAGCGTGATCGCGAAGATCACGGGGAGCGCGTAGACCGCGATCGTTTGTATCAGGGAGGAATCCATAGCTCGCTATTGTATCAAGCAGTTGTGGCGCCACTCATGGCGGTATGTGCGAGCGTTCGCGGGCCGTCGCGCATCGAAGCGTGCGCTTTGCCTCGCGCGCCACCCTATTGTGTCATCGCGGAAATTCAGGTGATGGAAATGTTGCCCGCCCGTGTCATTGCGCGCTGTCAGCGGTGAGACCGAACGGCTCCAGGCTTCCCAGCCCCGGGCGCACGAGGACCGGTACTTCGCCCGTCAGATCGATCACGGTTGACGGTTCCATTGGGCAGGCGCCGGCGTCGATCACGAGATCGATCTGTTTTTCCAGCTTTTCGCGGATCTCTTCGGCGTCGTTGAGCGGATGGGTATCGTTGGGCATGATCAGCGTGGAGCCCAGCAGCGGTTGTCCGAGCGCTTCCAGCAGCGCAAGCGTGATGGCGTGATTCGGCACCCGCAGGCCGATCGTCTTGCGCGACGGATGCGAAAGGCGCCGCGGGACTTCCTTGGTTGCCTGCAAAACGAAAACGTAAGGACCCGGTGTCACGGATTTGATCAGACGATAGTTCCGGTTATCGACCATCGCAAAATTCGAAAGCTCGGACAAATCCCGCACCAGCAGCGAAAGCAGTTGTTTCTCGTCGAGTCCGCGAATCCGCCGGATGCGCTCGACCGCGTCCTTGTCATCGAGATGACACGCCAGCGCGTAGCTCGAATCGGTCGGCAACGCCACGATGCCGCCATCGTTGATGATCTGCACCGCCTGATTGATCAGCCGCGGCTGCGGATTATCCGGGTGAATGCGAAAGAATTGAGACATGACCAGAGGACTAGAAAAGTTGCCCGGCGGGAGCATCCGTCGGTTTGCCCGAGGCTCTCCATGTGAACTCGGCAGAATACCCGCAAATTCATGCTATCGCGCGACAAACGGCGCAAGGGAAGCGTGAAGTCGCGCAAGGATCGTGCGAGGCGTGGCGGACAAGCTCAGCGCAGGCATTCCCAGACGGGTTTGAGGTCGGCGGGAAGCGGCGGCAATTGGCCAAGGTCGATACGGCCCTCGCCCGCCGCATGAAAATCCGAACCACGTGAAGCGTAGAACCCATAGCGGCGCGCAACCTCCGCATATTCCCGATACTGGTCCGGCGTATGGCTGCCCGTCACCACTTCAATGGCGCGGCCGCCGAGCTGGATGAATTCATCGAAGAGCGCGGCGAATTCGACCTGCGAGAAATCATAGCGCCCCGGGTGCGCGATCACCGCTTCGCCGCCGGCCGCCTTGATCCATTTCATGGCGTCGGCGAGTTTCGACCATCGATGGCCGACGAAACCCGGTTTTCCGTCACCGAGGTATTTCGAGAACACGTCCGAGGTGGACTCTGCGTAGCCTTTATCAACCAGAAAACGCGCGAAGTGTGTGCGCGAGATCATTGCCGGGTCGTTCACGTAGGTCAGCGCGCCTTCATAGGCGCCCGGGATGCCGATCGCGGCCAGCGCCTGCCCGATGGCCTCACCGCGTGCCCTGCGGCCGCTACGCGTCTCGGCAAGGCCGTCGATGAGCTCCTGGCAATCCGCATCCACATTGAGCCCCACGACATGAACCGTGCGTCCCGCCCATGTGACCGAAATCTCGACGCCGCCGACATAGTCCATTCCAAGCGCCCTGGCCGCTTCGCGCGCCTCGCGCTGGCCGCCGATCTGGTCGTGATCGGTCAGCGACCACAGCGTCACGCCACCTGCGTGCGCACGCGCGGCAACCTCGGCTGGAGCGAGCTGGCCATCGGAAACGGTGGAATGGCAATGCAGGTCGGCGTTCATCGTTGGAACTCGGGGAGTCATCTGTTCATTCTACTGCAACGCGTCAAAGCGGATCACGCGCAAAACGCTTCGATCAGCGCCGCGACGCGCTCCGGCTGATCGTGGTGCAGCATGTGGCCGGCGTTATCGATGAGTTCCTCGCGCCAATCCGGGAATGCGGTGAAACGCTGCTTGAATTCATCGATGGGAACGTCCGCCGCGATCGCAGCCAAAGTCGGCGACCCGACGGCTTCCACGTGCAAGACCTTCGCCTCGACCATCGACCAGACGGCCATCACCTCTTCCAGCCGGTACAACACCGGTCCACGAAGCTTGTGGGCGGGATCGGCGAGCAAATGGAGGCGGCCTTCGCCGTCCGGCTTCGACCAGTGGGCGGCCAGGAAACGCGCCTTCGCGAGCGGCAAGCGCGGGTTCGTGCGGATCAGGCGCTGGGCGACATCGTCGAAAGTGGCGTAGGTGTTGAGCGTCGGCGGCGCCCGAAGGTCGTCCAGCCATTGCGTGAGGCGTGCCGGCGCGCGCCCGGGTTGCATCGCGGCCATCCCGAACCCTTCCAGATCGACCACGCAGCGCACTCGCTCCGGCCGCACGCCCGCGTAAAGGCAGACGACGTTCGCGCCCATGCTGTGGCCGACCAGGTTCACCGCCTCGCGTGGCGGTGTGTAGTGGTCGATCAGTGCATCGAGATCGGCGAGATAGTCCTGGAACCAGTAGTTTCCGCTCTTGCCCTCGGCCACCGGCCAGTCCGACAGGCCAAAACCGCGGGCATCGGGCGCGATGACCTGCCAGTCGCCGGCGAGCGCATCGACGACGAACTGGAATGACGCCGATACATCCATCCACCCGTGCAGCATAAAAAGCGTGGGCGCGTCGGGGCGGCCCCAGCGGCGGACATGCAGGCGCGTCCCGCGTGTGGTGACGAAGTCGGAAGTGAATGGTTTCATCGGGAAGACCCGGCGGCGTCGAGGCCTGCGAGCGCGCGCAGTTCGGCCTCGTCAAAACCGGCATCGCGGCGCGCTTCGAAATTGAACGGTCCACGCAGTTTCGGCGCGTGATAGCGCTCGGCGAGTTCTTCGTAGGCGACGTGCGGATCGGCGTTCGCCTTGTCGCACAAGTGCCGGAACCAGTGATTTCCAATGAGCACGTGGCCGATTTCGTCGTGGAGAATGATGTCCAGGATAGCCGCCGATGCATGGTCGCCCGCCTGCGCCAGACGGCGGCGAATCGGCGGCGCTGCGTCCAGGCCGCGCGCTTCGAGCGTGCGCGGCACCAGCGCCATGCGCGCGAGCACGTCGCCCCGCGTGCGTTCGGCCATTTCCCAAAGGCCGTCGTGGGCGGGAAAATCGCCATATGCGTGACCAAACTCCGCCAGCCTCGCGCTCAGCAGCGAAAAATGCCGCGCTTCTTCAGCCGCCACCTTGAACCAGTCGCTGTAAAAGGCCTCGGGCATCGATGGAAACCGCCAGACTGCATCGAGCGCCAGATTGATCGCGTTGAATTCGATGTGAGCGAGCGCGTGCAACAGCACGGCGCGCCCGGCGTCGGACTGCATGCTGCGCCGTTTGAGCGATGAAGGCGCCACCAGTTCCGGCGCGTCGGGGCGCCCGGGCAGGTCGAGCGGATCGGTGATACGGGCGGTGACGTCGAGCGTCGTGTCCATCGCGAGCATACGGTCGTAGAAAAGCTGCGTGGCGCGGGCTTTGGTCGACGGATCACGTTCGCGCAACAGCGCGAGTGCAGCGTGCCGGACACTCAGTAGAAGGGATGACGAACTGGACAAATCGAGCGGGTCGGACATGATTCTCAAAGAGTTTTGACGTGCTTATGCTTGATACGCCGGAACCGGGCGATCCCGTCCTCGGCGGCCGGCCGCACGGCACTTCCCCGCAACCGGCTAAAATAACGGTTTTCCCGGTCGCATTTCAGATTTCAGCATCAAAACGCGCTGGAGCCGCCGTTCAAGAGCTCAACCAGCGACCGATTGTACTGTCCAGCCGCGGCGCCCCAGCCTGCCGCCCAATTCCGCTTCCAGCCCCACAGGAGACACAGTGGCAATCTACAAGCTCGGCGATGCCGCCCCGACCATCCACGAAAGCGTATTTGTCGCTGATACGGCGACCATCATCGGCCGCGTAACGCTTGAGGAGAACTCGAGCGTCTGGTTCGGCGCCTCGCTGCGCGCGGACAACGAGCCGATCGTGCTCGGCCATGGAAGCAATATCCAGGAGGGAGCGGTGCTTCATACCGATCCGGGCTTTCCCCTGACCATTGAGGCGAACGTCACCGTCGGCCATCAGGCAATGCTGCACGGCTGCACCGTCAAGGAAGGCGCGCTCATCGGAATTCAGGCGGTGGTCTTGAATGGCGCGGTAATTGGCCGCAATTGCCTTGTTGGTGCAGGCGCCGTGGTGACCGAAGGCAAGATTTTCCCCGATAACACCCTGATCCTCGGCGCACCCGCGAAAGCCGTGCGGGAACTGACGGAAGCGGACATTGCGAAGATGCAGGGCGGCACGCGTGGTTACGTGGAACGCCGCGAATATTACAAGGCGCAACTCGTACGGATCGGCTGAATGCCGCTTCGTGCGTTTTGCGCAATTGATTAAAGGACCCCAGCGTGGTTAACGATCAGCTGCAAAAATTCATGTTCAACGCGGCGCCAGTGCGCGGCGAGATCGTCTCGTTGCGCGATACATGGCAGGAAGTACTCACGCGCCGCTCCTATCCCGCGCCCGTGCGCAATGTGCTCGGCGAAATGATGGCTGCCTGCGCGCTGCTGTCGGCGAATCTCAAGTTCGATGGCACGTTGATCATGCAGATCTATGGCGACGGACCGGTGACGATGCTCGTCGTGCAGTGCAATTCGGACCTGTCGCTGCGCGCAACGGCAAAACTCGCTGAGTCAATAGAAGGAGCGAGCGAAGCGCCCGTCGCGATCACCGACGACATGACCCTCCCCGACTTGCTGAACCGCAATGGCCAGGGACGTTGTGTGATCACGCTCGACCCGCGCGACAAGAAGCCCGGCCAGCAGGCGTATCAGGGCATCGTGCCGTTAAGCGGCGAGCATGGGCCACTCGCATCGATGGCCGAAGTGCTGGAACACTATATGCATCACTCCGAGCAGCTCGATACACGCATGTGGCTCGCCGCGAACACCGAGCGCGCGGTGGGCATGCTGCTGCAGAAGCTTCCGGGCGATGGCGGTATCGTCCCGCACCCGGGCGAACACGACGCCGATACCTGGCAGCGCGTGTGTCACCTCGGCGGCACGCTGTCGAATGAAGAGTTGTTGAAGGAAGAGCCTGAGACTGTATTCAAACGGCTGTTCTGGCAGGAAAACGTGCAGCACTTCGAGCCGGCTCAGGCTCGTTTCGAATGCACGTGTTCGCGTGAGAAAGTCGGCGGGATGCTGAAGATGCTGGGTCGGGAAGAAGTCGACAGCGTGGTCGAAGAGCGTGGCAGTGTTGAAGTCCATTGCGAATTCTGCAACCAGCGCTATGAGTTCGATCCCGTGGACGTGGCGCAACTTTTTGTCGCGGGAGAAATCTCGCAAGCCGTAAGCCCGGCGCCGGATCAGCGGCATTGATCGACGTCGCGCAGGAAGAGTTCTGTTGTCTGTAACAAGACGTCGCGGGATGGCGCTTTGCCGATGCGCGACGTGGCATCATCCCTGTCCGATTAGTAGCCCGGCCCGCTGGAGGTCGACATGAAATCCTTTGCATTTGTATCGAAGAAACTGGCCGTCGCGGTGTGCGGCGCAGCGTTGCTCACGCTCGGCGGGTGCATGATGGATCCGCCGGGACCGTCGCCGGTTTACAGCCGCCTGCCCGCCACGCAGAATCAGGCGGCCCAGCCGCTTTCCCCGGAAGAGCAACAGCGCTACAACCAGATCGACCGGCAGGTGCTCGCCGAGCAGCAACAGGCCATGGCTGCGGATGCCGCGGCTCAGGCGTATTCGCAATACTATCGGCCGCCGGTGACGGTGTACGGCGGATATTCGAGCGGTGGATGGGGTAACAGATGGGGCACGGGTATTGGGGTTGGATACCCGGGGTATTATTGGTAAGGCTGATTCCCAAGGGTCAAGAAGGGCCGCAAATAGTAAAAGCCGTTCCAACTCACATTGGAACGGCTTTTTTGTATTCTATCGGGTCGATTCGACTGGCCTCAGCCGCCCGCTTTCTTCTTGGCGGCGTCCTGCTTCTCTTTGGTCGCCTGCCGCTCGAACGCACGGCGCTCTTCCTTCGATCGTGAAACCGGGTTGGGTACCACTCGCAAAGGCGCGGCGGAAACTTGTCCTCGCGTGGACGCGCTGGACTGTGCGTTCACCGAGTTGGCCGGCGCAGGGGAATTCGGCGAGACAAACTGCACGAATACCTCGCTGTCCTTCATCATGCCCATTTCATAACGCGCGCGTTCTTCAACAGCGGCCGTACCATTCTGCAAATCCGCGACTTCGCCCTGCACACGTTCGTTGCGCAGCTTCAGATCCGCATTTTTCTTTGTCTGGTTGACCAGTTGCTGCTGCAACTCGTGAACACGCAACCAGCCACCGTGCCCCCACCACAGCGGATACTGGATCATCGCCAGCAGCAGGATCAGGACAAAGGTGACAATCCGCATTTAAGAGGCGAGAGAAAAGCGCTGAAACTTCAACTGGTATTTCGGCGCCGCCCCGGGTTCGAAGGAACACGGGGCGGCGGACTGAACAAACGGCTACATTTGGACTAACGTCCGTCTGGACGAAAGCTTTAGCTTCAACGCAAATTGTAGAAGGCCGACTTGCCCGGATAGCTGGCGATATCGCCCAGATCTTCTTCAATGCGCAGCAACTGGTTGTACTTCGAGATGCGGTCGCTACGCGACAACGAACCCGTCTTGATCTGACCGGCATTCAGGCCGACCGCGATATCCGCAATCGTCGAATCTTCCGTTTCGCCCGAACGATGCGAGATAACGGCAGTGTAACCCGCGCGCTTCGCCATTTCGATTGCTGCAAAAGTTTCTGTCAGTGTGCCGATCTGGTTGATCTTGATCAGGATCGAATTGGCGATGCCCTTGTCGATGCCTTCCTTCAGGATGCGCGTGTTCGTCACGAAGAGGTCGTCGCCGACCAACTGGATTTTCTTGCCGAGCTTTTCGGTGAGAATCTTCCAGCCGTCCCAGTCGCTTTCGTGCATGCCGTCTTCAATCGACACGATCGGGAATTTATCGGCGAGCGTGGCGAGATAATCTGCGAATTCAGTGGACGACAACTGCAGGCCTTCGCCCGCGAGCTGATATTTGCCGTCGTGGTAGAACTCGCTTGCGGCGCAATCCAGCGCAAGCAAAACGTCTTCACCCGCACGATAACCCGCCTTCTCGATCGCCTGAACGATGGTCGAAAGACACTCGTCGTTGCTGCCGAAATTCGGCGCGAAACCGCCTTCGTCGCCCACGGCCGTGCTCATGCCACGGTCGCTCAGGATCTTCTTGAGCGCGTGGAACACTTCCGCGCCGCAACGCAGCGCTTCGCGGAAGGTCGGCTGGCTGACCGGAACGATCATGAATTCCTGGATGTCCAGGCTGTTGTTGGCGTGCGCGCCGCCGTTCACGATGTTCATCATGGGAACGGGCAATTGCATGGCGCCCGAACCGCCGAAATAACGATACAGCGGCAAGCCCGCTTCCTCAGCCGCGGCCTTGGCCACTGCCATGGAAACAGCCAGCATCGCGTTGGCGCCGAGGCGCGACTTGTTGTCGGTACCGTCGAGTTCGAGCAGGGTCTTGTCGAGAAACGCCTGTTCCGATGCATCGAGTCCCATGATGGCTTCGGAGATTTCGGTGTTGATGTGCTCGACTGCCTTCAGCACGCCCTTGCCGCCGTAGCGGCCGGCTTCGCCGTCGCGCAATTCGATGGCTTCGCGCGATCCGGTCGATGCGCCGGACGGCACCGCGGCGCGGCCCATCGTGCCCGATTCCAGCAGGACGTCGCATTCGACGGTGGGATTGCCGCGCGAGTCGAGAATCTCGCGACCGATGATATCTACGATGGCACTCATGGTTTCCTCAAGAAATGACGATAAATCAGGTCTGACAGCAAGCCGGGGTTGATGATCTTGCGCGGGCTCGAACGGGAGGCTTACACGCCTTCGACGACCATCATGTGCATCTCGGCTGCGCCGCTTCGCACACTTCGCGCCGCTTCATACCCGGCTGAGTGGTACCACTTGACCGCGGTCTCGTAATCGTCGAATTCGATCACGACACCGCGCGGGAGCAACGAGCCTTCGAGGGTTTCGCTTTTACCGCCGCGAGCGAGGTAGCGGCCACCATGCGCTTCGATTGCCGCAGCCGCCAGCGGCCGGTACGCCGCGTACCTCTCCGGGTCCGTCACATTGGCATTCACGATGACATAACCTTTTGCCATTGCCCTCTCCTCCTGATGCGATTCGGGCGCCGTGTCCGTAAAATTGCGTACACGAAACGCGGTGCCCTTGATTTGTTTTTAGCTGAAATCGTTCTCGAGGAACGGTCCGCTTTTCACAGCCCGGTCGAGCGCAACGAGCGTTTCCAGCAGGGCTTCCATTCTGTGCAGCGGCACGGCGTTCGGACCGTCGGACTTTGCGTTCGCCGGGTCCGGATGGGTTTCCATGAAAAGGCCGGAAACGCCCGTGGCGACCGCGGCTCGCGCCAGCACCGGAACGAATTCGCGTTGACCGCCGGAACTCGTGCCTTGGCCGCCCGGCAACTGGACCGAGTGCGTGGCGTCGAAAACGATGGGCGCATTGGTTTCCCGCATGATCGCGAGCGACCGCATATCGGAAACCAGGTTGTTATAACCGAACGACACACCCCGTTCGCAGGCCATGAAACGGTCATCGGACAGGCCTGCTTCGCGTGCGGCGTCGCGGGCTTTGTCGATGACGTTCTTCATGTCGTGCGGCGCGAGAAACTGGCCCTTCTTGATGTTGACCGGCTTGCCCGAACGCGCGCATGCGTGAATGAAGTCAGTCTGGCGGCACAGAAACGCGGGCGTTTGCAACACGTCGACCACCGATGCCACCGCTTCGATCTCGTGTTCCGAGTGAACGTCGGTGAGAATGGGCAGCCCGAGTTGCTTCTTCACTTCGCCGAGGATCCGCAGGCCTTCGTCCATGCCCAAACCGCGAAACGACTTGCCTGAGCTGCGGTTGGCTTTGTCATACGACGACTTGTAGATGAACGGCACGCCGACCTTGGCGCAGATTTCCTTCAAGCGGCCGGCGACGTCGATCGTCATCTGCTCCGATTCGACCACGCAGGTGCCCGCAATCAGGAAGAACGGCTGGTCGAGACCGACCTCGAAATCACACAGCTTCATGCTTGCGCTCCGACAGAAACCGCAACGGCCGGCGCCGGGTCAGAAGCCCCAGCGTGACCCGCAGCGTCAAGCGCCTGATGATGCGCGCGCGCCGCTTCGACGAACTCCTTGAAAAGCGGATGACCATCGCGTGGCGACGACGTGAACTCCGGGTGGAACTGCACGCCGACAAACCACGGGTGCATCGATTCCGGCAGTTCCATCATTTCCGGCAGGTCTTCGCTCGGCGTGCGCGCGCTGATCACGAGGCCACCTGCCTCGAGTTGCGGCACGAACCGGTTGTTCACTTCGTAGCGGTGACGATGACGCTCGTTCACATCCGTTCCGTAAATACGAGCCGCCATGGTGCCCGGCTTGATCGGACATTTTTGTGAACCCAGGCGCATGGTGCCGCCAAGATCCGACTCTTCCGTACGCTTTTCAACACGACCGGCGCGGTCATACCATTCGGTGATGAGCGCCACGACCGGGTTTGTAGTCGATGTATCGAATTCCGTGCTGTTTGCGTCCGTGAGACCGGCCACGTCGCGTGCAAATTCGATTACAGCCAGTTGCATGCCGAGGCAGATGCCGAGATACGGCGTCTTCGATTCGCGTGCATAACGTATTGCCTTGATCTTGCCTTCGGTGCCACGCGCGCCAAAACCGCCCGGCACGAGCACTGCGTCGAGATGCTTCAATGCATCGACGCCGTCAGTGTCGATCTGCTCGGAATCGATGTACTCGATGTTCACCTTCGTCGACGTATGAATGGACGCGTGCTTCAACGCCTCGATCAACGATTTGTACGACTCGGTCAACTCCACATATTTGCCGACCATGCCGATGGTGACTTCGCTCTGCGGGTTCTCGAGCTTTTGCACGAGGCCGGCCCACATGCTGAGGTCAGCGGGTTTCGCTTCGAGCTTGAGTTCTTCGCAGATGATGTTGTCGAGACCCTGGTCGTGCAGCATCTGCGGAATCTTGTAGATGCTGTCCACGTCCCACACCGAAATGACCGCGTCTTCCGGCACATTGGAAAAGAGCGAAATCTTCTGACATTCGTCGAGGGGGATCGGACGGTCCGCGCGACACAGCAGCACGTG
The DNA here is from genome assembly GCF_964243625.1 of uncultured Caballeronia sp. Lineage (NCBI taxonomy): Bacteria > Pseudomonadati > Pseudomonadota > Betaproteobacteria > Burkholderiales > Burkholderiaceae > Caballeronia > uncultured Caballeronia sp. The sequence continues at coordinate 772 of NZ_CAXTGZ010000067.1, read as the reverse complement.
CGGCGAGATACCGATCTCGCGCAGCTTCTGCACGCTGTGTTGCGTGGGTTTGGTCTTGAGCTCACCCGCCGTGGCGATGTACGGCACAAGCGTCAGGTGCACGAAACACGCGCTGTTGCGCCCGAGGCGCAGGCTCATCTGGCGCGCGGCTTCGAGAAACGGCAGCGACTCGATATCACCCACCGTCCCGCCGATTTCCACGATAGCCACATCCGGCTCGCCGCACGTGGCCGCAGCCGCGCCGCGTTGCAGGAACGCCTGGATTTCGTTGGTGATATGCGGAATGACCTGGACGGTCTTGCCGAGATACTCGCCACGGCGTTCCTTGCGGATCACCGATTCGTAGATCTGGCCCGTCGTGAAGTTATTGGCCTTGCGCATCTTCGTGCTGATGAAGCGCTCGTAATGGCCGAGGTCGAGGTCCGTTTCCGCTCCGTCTTCCGTCACGAACACTTCCCCATGCTGGAACGGGCTCATCGTGCCGGGGTCGACATTGATGTAGGGATCGAGCTTGAGGAGGGTGACTTTCAGACCGCGCGATTCGAGGATCGCGGCGAGGGAAGCGGCGGCAATACCCTTGCCGAGGGAAGACACTACGCCGCCGGTGACGAATACATATTTGGTCATCGCTAGGTGCTCGCGGGAAAAACGGATTATACCCGAAAGGACGTCACGGACCCAGAGCCCGAGCGGTCCAAATTCACTTTCCAGCGGCGCGTTCGCGCGCTTCGCTCAAGCGTTCGACTGACGTTCCACGCGCAACGCATTCAGC
>NZ_CAXTGZ010000066.1:0-17450 GCF_964243625.1 uncultured Caballeronia sp. | reverse complement strand
ATCGATCTCGCCGCGCGTCACGTCTTCGCATCGGCACACGATCACGTCCGGTCCAATGCTGTCGATGTGACCGTGGCGCAGTGCCATCATCCGCGACATCGAGCGGCCAAAGCGCGCGGATTTCGCATGGGAGCGGCGGGCGTTGTCGAGTTCTGAATCAGGCGGCTGCGTTTTTCCGGTGGCCAGGTCCAGCGCGCAGGCAAGTCCTGCCAGCGTACCGTGATGGATTGCCGCAGCCGCCCCGGCAATGCCAGCACCATCGCCGGCAACATAGAGGCGATCCCGCGATGTCCGTCCATCCCCGTCCGCCTGCGCTATCCAGCCACCCGCATCCCGGGAATAGCGATGCTTCGCCCGCAAGAGCCGCGTGATTTCGGTCGATGGCGTCAGCCCATGCCCCACCGTGACGCAATCGGCGCTTACCATGCGGCGCGGCCCGTCGACCGGACGTCCGGCGGCATCGCACGGTGCGAGCGTCGCCATCAGGTCGCTGCCGTCGCCGTTCACTTCGACAATCGTATGGCGCGAATATATCGGGACGCCCGCACGCCGGATGGTGCGCCACCAGTCGAAACCTTCACGCATGAGATCCGGCCGCGAGACCATGGCAGGCAGCGCACGCGCCCAGTCGAGCGGCCCCGCAATATCCACGATTGCTTCGACCTTGCCACCAATGTCGATCGTCTTGGCGGCAACCGCGGCCAACAGAGGTCCGCATCCGGCGACCAGCGTGGTGCTGCCCGGGGCCATGCCTTGCGACTTGAGCAGGATCGTCGCGGCGGCGAGTCCGATCACGCCCGGCGTGGTCCAGCCTTTGAACGGCACGACACGCTCGGTGGTGCCGGACGCCACGATCAATGCGCGCCCCGTGCAATGAACAGGACCGGACGGACCTGACGCATCCACGCGGTAATCGCCCGTCACCGCCCACACGGTATGTCCGAAGAAAACGGTCACTGCGCTGTTGTTCAAGGCGTGGCGCAGGGCATCGCCGGCCCGGCTGTCATGTGTCTCAGCGTGATCGGCCACGCTCGGCGCGCGATACACCTGACCGCCGGCGGCGGCGTTTTCATCGAAGAGCGCGACCTCGAGTCCCGACGATGCCGCCGCCAGCGCAGCATGCACGCCAGCGGGACCACCGCCTATTACAAGTACGTCGAAGCTATTCATCCGCGCCGGCCTCCGGCACCTGCTCGACGCACATTCCTTCAGCGACCGTGGTCTTGCATGCGAGCGAGCGCGTCGTGCCGATCATGACAAGGCATTCCTGGCACGAGCCCATTGCGCAGAACATGCCACGCGGTGCGCCGTTGCGCGGGCTGTTTCGCAGCGTCCTGATGCCCGCCGCAAAGAGCGCCGCCGCCACGCTCGCACCGGCGTGTGCGCTTACCGGCTGGCCGCAAAACGTCAACGTGACAGCCGCCGCGCTCATGCGTTCGTGCGTCTGAATGAGGGGAGGGGTTTCGTCGGTGCGCATTGCAGAGCCTTGCTTGACAACTAATTTCGTCGATGTTTTGATACTAACGTATACGATGCGTATACGCAAAACGACCAAAATAAAGCGGTCCGGAATTTTCCCGAACCACGCGCTGGTATTGCCCGGCAGTGTCCTTTCTGCCCTTCACCCATTTCGAACCGATGACGGAGTTACCGCATGAAATCCAGGATTGTCTTTAGCCGGGTATTTGCCGCGGGCCTTGCTGCCTTCGCGCTGCTTGGCTCGATCAACGCTTCGGCACGTTCGCTGGATGAGATCCTTGCGTCCAAGAAGATTGTGTTCGGCATCAACCCGAACCTGCCGCCGCTCGGCACCTATGACGCGAAGAACAACATCGACGGATTCGATGTGACGATTGCCCGGAAGATCGCGGATTCGCTCGGCGTGAAGCTGGAGATCGTCCCGGTCGGCTCGAACGACCGCGTGCCGTATCTGATGACCGACAAGATCGATGCTGTGATGGGCGGCATGACCCGCAACGCCGACCGGCTGAAGGTGATCGACTTCACCGATCCGGTGAACACCGAAGTGCTTGGCGTACTCACGACCGAAGGCAAGCCGTACAAGGACTGGACGCAGTTGAACGATCCGGCGGTGCGGCTGGTTCAGGTGCGCGGCACGACGCCGATCCAGTTGATCCAGGAGAAGTTGCCGAAGGCGCAATTGCTGATCCTCGACAACTATCCGGACGCCGTTCGCGCGATTGCCCAGGGCCGGGCCGATGCGCTGATCGACGTGCTCGACTTCATGTTGAGCTATACGAAGAACTATCCGACGAAATGGCGTGTCGTCGATGCACCCATTGAAGTGGACTACGACTGCATAGGCGTGCAGAAGGGCAATACCGCGCTGACGCAGCGGCTCAACATGGAAATCGGCACGCTGCAGAAGAACGGCTTTGTAGCCGCGAGCTGGAAGAAGTGGTTCGGTAGCGCCATGCTGCACGATCCGACCGCGGCACCCGCGGCCCAATGAATTGAGCCTGCTGCGCGAATGACCGGCGTTTGATCCACGGGTTTATCGGCAACCATACGCGCAGCCGCAATTCAACAAACGCTGGAGCAGTTCTTCGATGTCCCTGAATTTTGCACCCATTGTTCATCAATGGCCTTATCTGCTTGGCGGCGCGTGGCTGAGCCTGCAGATCGCCGTGCTCGCGTTCGCGATGGGCATGGCGATCGGCCTCGTCTGCGCCGCCATGCTGCGTTATGGCACGCCGTGGCTGCGCGGCATCGTTCGCGGGTATGTGATTTTTGCGACCAACACACCGCAGCTCGTCCAGATTTTCTTTCTGTTTTTCGCATTGCCGGAAATCGGCGTGACCTTGTCGCCGTTCACCGCCGTTCTGATTGGCGCGACCTTCAATGCCGGCGCATATCTCTGCGAGATCCAGCGTGCAGGCTTTGAATCGGTGAGGCACATGGAGGTGGAGGCAGCCGAAGTGCTCGGCTTTTCGACCGCGCAGATCGTGCGCTACGTCATCGTTCCTCACGTCATGAAGGTCATGTTTGCGCCGCTCTCAAATCAGTTCATCGTGATGACGCTCGGGACGTCCATGGCGTCCGTCTTCGGTGTCGAGGAACTCACCGGGCGCACCTTTAACCTGAGTTCGCAGACGTATCTGTCAGTCGAGTCGTTCAGCGTCGCTGCGCTCTTGTACATCGTTATTACACTGATCGCCACTTTCGCCCTGGTGATGATCGGACGGCACCTGTGCCGCGCCAAAATCAAGGTCTTCTGATGTTCGCTTCTCCACAGGCCGAAATAGCGCAGCTTTTTTCCTATTACAACCTGCTCCTGCTGGCCCAGGGTCTGGCCGCGACCTTCGTGCTCTCGGCAATCGGGTGTCTGGCGGGATTTTCGGTCGGCTTCGTCGTCGCGGTCATTCGCGTGACGCGTGCGCGCGCGGCCGCCCCCTTGCGATGGATCGCCTTCGCCTACTGCTTCCTGTTTCGGCGCGTACCGTTTCTCGTGACTCTCATGCTGGTGTTCTACGCCAGCCAGTCTTCCGGTGCGAAGCTGTCCACGTTTGCCGTGGCGCTGGTGAGCGTGTGCCTGATTGCATCTGCGTATCTCGGCGAAATCATCCGCAGCGGGCTCGAGTCGGTACACAAAAACCAATGGGACGCGGCACTGACGCTGAACTTCTCGTTCTTCGAAACGTTGCGATTCGTGATCGTGCCGCAGGCATGGCGCGTCGTGGTGCCCCCAACCTTTGGCTTTTTTGTCATGTTCATCAAGGACACTGCGCTCGCGTCGCAGATCAGCGTGATGGAGCTGACTTCGGCGGGAAAAGTGCTTACGAACAAGGGCTTTTCTTCGTGGCTTGTGTACGGCACCGTGCTGGTCCTTTATTTTGCACTGTCATATCCGCTTTCACGGATCGGCAAACGTCTGGAGAGAAAACTTGCCGCAACTCGAAATCGTTGATCTGAAGGCTTCGTACGGACCGCATACCGTGCTCGAGCGTATCAATCTCTCGGTGGAGAAAGGGGAGATCGTGAGCTTGATCGGGCCGTCGGGCTCGGGCAAGAGCACCTTGCTGCGAGTGCTGATGGGGTTGTTGCCGCCGGAGCACGGCACGGTTCGCATCAATGGGCAACTCGTGAACTATGCCGACAAGACGACCGTGCGCGCGTTGCGGGCCGAGATCGCAATCGTGTTCCAGCAATACAACCTGTTTCAGAACATGACCGTGCTCGAGAACGTGATGATCACGCCGCTCAAGATCAAGCGCTGGCCGAAGCAGGAAGTCGAGGAAAACGCGGTCCGCCTGCTCACGCGCGTGGGGCTTGGCCACAGGCTCAAGGCCTATCCCGACGAGCTGTCGGGCGGGCAGCAGCAGCGTGTCGCGATTGCGCGCGCGCTTGCGCTCAAACCCAACGTGTTGTTCCTCGACGAAGTCACCGCCGCGCTCGACCCCGAACTCGTCAACGAAGTGCTCGATACCATTCGCGCGCTGGCGCTGGAGGGCATCACGCTGTTTATCGTGTCGCATGAAATGAGTTTCGTGCGCGAGGTATCGTCGAAAGTCGTATTCATGGCCGGTGGCCACGTGATAGAAACAGGATCCCCGAAGGAAATCTTCGATACACCACGAGAAACCCGCACGCGGGAATTCGTGAGCAAGATACTGCGCCATTGATAGTTATTGCGTCCCTTACCCATGCACCTTCGCCAGACAACATGAGCTCAGACACTCTCAACGCGGCGCTGCTTGCGCAGATCGACCAGCACTTCGACCATGAAGTTTCGTTTCTCTCTGCGCTCGTACGCAAGCCTTCCGACAACCCGCCCGGCGACTGCGCCGGACACGCCGAAATGGCCGCGCTCGCGCTGGAATCATTCGGCTTCAAGGTTGAACGCCACCCCGTACCGCAAGCCGATGTGACGCGCGCCGGCATGATCAGCGCGACGAATCTCGTGGTACGGCATCGCTTTGGCGACGGCCCTGTGATCGCGCTGAATGCGCATGGCGACGTGGTGCCTCCCGGCGATGGCTGGAGCGCCGATCCATACGGCGCCGAAATCCGCGATGGCTGGATGATCGGGCGCGGCGCGGCGGTATCGAAGTCGGATTTCGCGACTTATGCGTTTGCGTTGAAGGCGTTGATCGACAGTCATGCGACGCTTGCCGGCACCGTCGAGTTGCACCTCACCTACGACGAAGAGAGCGGCGGCCTGATCGGTCCGGCATGGTTGCTTGCGCAAGGTATCGTCAAGCCTGATTATGCGATCTGCGCGGGATTCTCTTATGCGATCACGACCGCGCACAACGGCGCGATCCATCTGGAAGTGACCGTGCGCGGCAAGTCCGCGCACGCCGCGCGCCCCGACACCGGGCACGATGCCCTCGAAGCTGCAACGGCCGTGCTCAACGCGCTGTACAAACACCGGGAAGCGTTGAAACTGATCCGCTCGGCTACAGAGGGGATCGAGCATCCGACGCTCGTGGTCGGGCTGATAGAAGGGGGGATCAATACGAATGTCGTGCCCGACAAGGTGACGTTGCGCCTTGATCGCCGGGTGATTCCCGAGGAGACGTCGCGCGCTGTCGTGCCGCAGCTCACCGCGTTGATCGAGGCATCGGTTGCGGGATACGAGGGGATTTCAGTCGATGTCCGCGAAATCCTCGTCACGTCGCCGTTGCGGGCGATCGAGGGTGCAGAGCGCTTGTCGGCGGCGTTGCAACGCGCCGCCCGGCAAACGCTTTCCCGCGATATCCCGACCGAGGGCGTGCCGCTTTATACCGACGCCCGGCTGTACTGCGAGGCCGGTGTTCCCACTGTCATCTACGGCGCGGGACCGCGCACGCTGCTCGAGGCGAACGGGCATCGCGCAGACGAGCGTGTGGCGCTCGAAGACCTTCGCGTGGCGACGAAGACCATCGCGCTCGCGCTTGCGGATCTTCTCGCGCCAGCATGACTGATCACGCGCCGCTGTCCTGACTCAAACGGTCGAGGACGTAGCGGCGCAGATTCTGCAGATGCGTGCGAACCGCTGCGCGAGCCGCTTCGGTGTTGTCGGCCAGATAAGCTTCGAGGATCGCGAGATGTTCTGCGCGGTCTTCTTCAATGCGATTGAACGGCGTGGTCAGTTCGAACAGGCGGCTGTTCGTGCGCACGACTTCAATGGTACGGGCGAGCACGTCATTGCCGCTCGCCTGCGCCATCATGGTGTGGACTTGATCGTCGACTTGCCAGTGCTCCTGTTCCTGGTGACCGCTGCGCAGCGCCTTGACCTTCTTGATCAACTGCTGGATCAGCTTTTTCTCGATCTTGCCGATCGCAAGGCCGATTGCTTCCGCTTCCAGCAGCTCGCGCACTTTCATGGCCTGGAAATATTCCTGGGCACTGACGAACCGCACCGAATACGAGCGGGCTCCCGCTCTTGCCAGCAACCCTTCGCCTTCGAGACGCAGCAGTGCTTCGCGCATGGGCGTGCGGGAAATGTTGAGCTCTTCGGCAAGGCGTCCCTCGACGACTGCGCCGCCACTGCGCAAGGCCTTGTCGAGAATCATCCGGCGCAAAGTCTGGTACGCCAGTTCGCCCAGTTTCTCTGGATTCGTTTGTAATGACGATGTCAATTTTTTCAGCGCTCGAGAACGTATCGGTATACGTATTGTATGCGATACAAGCACGAGATTAAATCTGGTGGCATGCGCGGCTTTTCTTCGAATAGACGGGATTGCTCGTCGTATTCGTCGCGGATTTCATGAGAAAGCTAGGTGTTTCCCCGAGCATGCCCATAGGCGTGGGTCATGCCGGTTGGTAAGGTTTCGTCATTTCACCGAAGATGTGACTGGCGAGTGCGAAATGTTCTCAAGCCCCTACGGGAAAGCGTTACAGCGATCCAGAAAGGCCGCCTGCGCCCTCCAAAAATCACTCCGGGCATTTCGATGAATGCCATTTCGGAATCATGTCAGTACTAAACGTCGCTTGTTGCAGACCTCTGTAGATAGCCATAATTTTCGCAAGGTCCGAACGGATCGCTGCACATCCAATGGCATTTACAGGAGTCGAAGCATGGTTCAACGATATCAACTGTTCATCAACAACGAATGGGTCGACCCGGCGAGCGATACGTGGTTCGACTCGCTCGATCCATTTTCGGGTGAACCGTGGGCGGAGATTCCACGCGCGAATGAAGCGGATGTGAGCCGTGCGGTCGAGGCCGCCTCGGCCGCACTCGATGGTCCGTGGGGCCACATGTCGGCGACGGATCGCGGCCTGCTGCTGCACAAGCTCGGCGCGCTCATCGAAAAGCATGCGGACACGCTGACCGAAGTCGAAAGCCGGGATAACGGCAAGCTGCGCAGCGAAGTAGGCGGGCAGGTCCGCTACATGGCGAAATACTTCTACTACTATGGCGGCCTCGCGGACAAGATCCAGGGCGCCGTCATCCCCATGGACAAGCCGAAGGTATTCAACTACACCCGCTATGAGCCGCTCGGCGTGGTGGCGACCATCACGCCGTGGAACTCCTCGCTGTTGCTCACCGCCTGGAAGCTGGCACCCGCTTTGTGCGCCGGGAATACGGTGATCGCAAAGCCGTCCGAATACACCTCGGCCTCGCTCTTCGAACTTGCAAAGCTCTTTGTGGAAGCCGGTTTCCCGCCAGGCGTGTTCAACGTGCTGACTGGCTTCGGCAAGGAAGTGGGTGAGCCGCTCGTGATTCACCCGAAGGTCGCACGCATTGCGTTCACCGGCGGCGATGCGGGAGGCAAGGCCGTCAACGTGCTCGGCGCACAGCACTTCAAGCGCGTCTCGCTCGAACTGGGCGGCAAGTCCCCCAACATCATCTTCGATGACGCCGATCTCACCCGCGCGGCCAACGGCGTGATCACCGGCATTTTCTCCGCAGGCGGTCAGACCTGCATGGCGGGCTCGCGCCTGCTGCTTCAGGAAAGCATCCATGACGAATTCGTCGAGCGCCTGATAGCGATCAGCAGCAAGGCGAAGCTCGGCGATCCGTCGCTGCCCGACGTGCAGGTAGGACCGGTCGCGACCAGGCCGCAGTTCGACAAGGTCATGGAGTACATCGGCATTGCGAAAGCGGAGGGCGCGCGCTGCGTGTTCGGCGGCAATTCGCGTTCGGGCGAAGGTTTCGGCGCCGGCCAGTTCGTTGAGCCGACCATCTTCGTCGATGTGGACAACAGCATGCGCATCGCGCAGGAGGAAGTCTTCGGACCGGTGCTCTCGGTGATCAAGTTCAGGGACGAGGAAGATGCAATCCGCATCGCCAACGATATCCGCTTCGGCCTTGCATCTGGTGTGTGGACAAAGAGCCTGCACCGCGCGATGTACATGTCCGAGCGCCTCAAGGCCGGCACCGTGTGGGTGAACAACTACCGGTCGACGAGTTTCACGACGCCGTTCGGCGGCTACAAGCATAGCGGTATTGGCCGGGAAGGCGGGATTGAGGCAGTGAAGGAATATCTCGAGACCAAGAGCGTATGGATCTCAACGGATCTCGACATGCCTGATCCGTTCGTCCGCAAGTATTGAGCGTTGGCGAAGTCGCACTGAGCAGGCCGGACTTCCCACGCGGGACGTCTCGCACGAACGATGGAGAGGGAGACAGCAATGGATAAGACGAACGGGCAGCAACGCTTCGACGTAGTGGTGATCGGCAGCGGCATAGCAGGTTTGTCGGCGGCGGTGGCGGCAGCGAACGCGGGTGCGAAGGTGGCGATTGTCGAGCGCGCGAACGAAGAGGAATACGGCGGCAACACGCGCTGGACCGAGGCGTACTTCCGGATGAAGAGCGAAAGCGAAGTGAGCGATGACTTCGAAGAACGCCTCATCTCGAATGCGGGGGACAACCTCGATCCGAATATCGTCGAAGCAATGGGCGGAGAGTACGCAACATGGCCGCCCTATGTGAAGGCGCACGGCATGCCGGACCCGGAACTGGTGTTCGCATTGTCGAGCCATGCGGGCCCCACGGTAGCCTGGCTGCGCACGTTCGGCATTCGCTTCGATACCTTGCCGACTTACTTCGTCACAGCCGCAGCGCCGCGGCTGATGCCCGTCGGCGGAGGCCTCGCAATGATCGAAGCGCTGCTCGTGCAGGCGAAGAAGCTTGGTGTGGAAGTGTTTTACCGCACCACGGCGCGCCATCTCGCGCGTGAAAACAGCCATGGTGACATGAGCCTCCAGGCGACCGGGCCCGAAGGCCAGGCGCTTGCGTTCGATGCGCGCTCCGTGATCGTTGCGTCGGGCGGTTTCCAGGGCAATCCGGAAATGATGACGCGTTATCTCGGACAAGCGGCAAGGTTCGTGCGGCCGGTTGCGCGCGGCGGCTACTACAACAAGGGCGAGGGCATCCAGATGGCGCTCGCGGCTGGTGCAGCGCCCGCCGGAGATTTTGGCTCTTATCATGCGGAGCCGCTTGACCCGCGTTCAGGCGCGACCGAAGCGCTGGTCATGAATTTTCCCTACGGTATCCTGATCAACCTGCTTGGAAAGCGCTTCGTCGACGAAGCCCCTGGTCCTGTCGATGTTCACTACGACCACATCTCCCGGGCGTTCGGCGAGCAGCCGAAGGGCAAGGTGTATGTGGTGTTCGACAAGCGCATCGACGACGTGCCGAACTGGAAGCGCAGCATCCGGACCGACCAGCCTGTGATCCAGGCCGAGTCTCTCGAAGCGTTGGCCGAAGCCTGCGAGCTGCCGGTGGACGCGTTCATGAAGACTGTCCGCGAGTACAACGCCGCCTGTCCTGAAGGCAGATTCTCGCCGCTCGAAGTCGACGGGCTCGCGACACAAGGCCTCGAGATTCCGAAGTCGAACTGGTCGCGTCCGATCGGCACGGGGCCATTCTTCGCGTATCCGATCATTCCGGGCATCTGCTTCACCTACGGCGGCGTGAAGACGAACACGAGCGCACAGGTCATCGACGCCGACGGCCGTCCAATCCCCGGTCTTTATGCAGCAGGTGAGGCGGCCGGACTTTACTACCAGGTGTACACCGGCGCGACGTCCGTGATGCGCGGCGCCGTGTTCGGCAAGATCGCGGGCGAACATGCTGCGGCGCGTTCTTCGGCACATGCGTCGGCGAACGGGACGTAGCGTCCAGGCGCCGGTTGAAAGCGTGGAACATCCGACATAAGAGCGCCCTGCGAGGCGAGCAAGAATCAACGGAGACTAAGATGAAAGCGGTAAGGAAACATTGCGTGATCGGGGCGGCGTTGAGTACGGCTGCACTTGGGCTCTTCAGCGCGGCAGCCATTGCACAGCAGCCGGGAATTTCCGACGATGTCGTGCGCATTGGCGTGCTGACCGACATGAGCGGCACGTTTTCGGATTTCGCCGGCAAGGGCGCCGTGGAAGCAGTCAAGATGGCGGTGGAAGACTTCGGCGGCAAGGTGAACGGCAAGCCGATCGAGGTCATCTCGGCGGATCACCAGAACAAGGCCGACATTGCCGCGAGCACTGCGCGCGAATGGATCGACCAGAAGCACGTGGACATGCTCGCCGACAATTCCGGCTCGGCAACGGCGCTCGCGACCATCAAGATCGCCAACGATAAAAAACGCATCGCGATCGTCACGGGCGCGGGAACCACGCGCATCACCAACGAGGACTGCACGCCTTACAGCCTGCACTACAACCACGACACCGCGTCGCTTGCAAACGTCGCGGGCAAGTACATCGTCAAGCAGGGCGGCGACACCTGGTTTTTCCTCACGGCCGACTATTCGTTCGGTTATTCGCTGCAAAGCGATACCTCTGCCGTCATCACGGCGAACGGCGGCAAGGTCGTGGGCTCGGTCAAGCACCCGTTCAACGCGTCGGATTTCTCGTCGTTCATGGTGCAGGCGCAGGGGAGCCACGCGAAGATCATCGGCCTGGCGAATGCAGGCTCGGACACGATCAACGCAATCAAGTCGGCGCGCGAGTTCGGCCTGCTCGGCGCGGGCAAGCAGCAACTCGCCGGATTGCTCGTGCTGATCACGGACGTCCATGCGCTCGGCCTGAACACCGCTCAAGGCTTGTACATCACTGAGGGCTGGTACTGGGATCTCAACGACGAGACGCGCAAATGGTCTGCGCGCTTCTACAAGCGCATGGGCAAGATGCCCTCGGCGATCCAGGCAGCCGATTACTCGTCGACGCTGCACTACCTCGAAGCCATCAAGGCGACTGGAACCGATGACTCGGCGACTGTCATCAAGAAGATGGAAGAGACGCCCGTCAACGACATGTACACGAAAAACGGCGTGATCCGCAAGGACGGTCTGCTCGTGCACGACATGTACCTGATGCAGGTGAAGACGCCGGCCGAGTCGAAGAAACCTTGGGATTACTACAACGTGAGAGAGGTCGTTCCGGGTAACGAAGCGTATCCGTCGATAGCGAAGGGCAGTTGCACCTTCGCCAAGCAGTAGGCGAGATGCGTGCTCATCGCGCGAGCACAGCCATGCGTCGGTCCGAGACAGGCTCGGCGACTCGGGTAACCGGGCCGCCTCGCCGACTGGTGTAAACTTGATCGGTACATTGGGCGACTCGGTCACCATCGTCACGGGGTTCGTCTTTATCGACTGCGTGCTTGCGCAACGGCCTTGTCGACGAGACCATCCGGCAGGGAAGCAATGCGCAGAAAAATTCCGAGCACCAGCATGTTGATTGCGTTCGAATCCGCGGCGCGTCATCTGAGTTTTACCCGTGCAGCAGACGAATTGGCTGTGACCGAGAGCGCGGTCAGCAGAAAGATTGCACTGCTGGAGGATTACCTCGCAGTTCAGCTCTTCAGTCGCGTCAAGCGCCGTCTTCAACTCACCGATGCAGGAAAGACCTACAGTGCTCTCGTGCAGCAAAGTCTCGACAAGCTCGAGATGGACACGACGCTCGCGATGGGCTACGACACGGGGCGTATCGCGCTCGAGCTGGCGGTGCTGCCAACGTTCGCGCTGAAGTGGCTGATGCCGCGTCTGGGGGAGTTTTCGACCCTCCATCCAGATATCACCATCAACGTCACCGCGCGTGAAGAACCGTTTCTGTTTTCCGAAGAGGCGTTCGACGCCACCATCCATTTCGACCACCCCGTCTGGGCGAATGCAACCACGACCTATCTTTTCACCGAAGAGCTGATTCCCGTGTGCAGTCCCGACCTGATCGGCGGACTGAAGTGCGGCGGCCCCTCTGATCTCTTCGATTTTGTGCTCATGCACAAGACGGGCAGGCCCGAAGCCTGGTCCCGATGGTTCGAGCTGGCGGGTGCGCCGAATTCGAAGGCGTTGCGCGGCCCGCGCTTCAGCATGTATGCGTTGTTGATCGAAGCCGCTCGCGCAAGGGTTGGCGTCGCGCTGGCGCCGCGCACCTATGTTCAGGGGGAGCTTGCCGCTGGCGCGTTGACCGTGCCCTGGGAGATGCTGGTGCCGGGTGCCAAAGACTATTATTTCGTCGTGCCGGAGCAGAAGCAGGCATCGCCGGCAATTCGCGCCTTTCGGGACTGGCTGCTTGAAGCGTCAAAGCATTATCGCGATGAAGCGGACGGTACCGGCAGCGCATGAGTGTTCGCCGCGCAACGCGCGGACCTAAGCTGGCTCGAACGGTCCGGCCTCCCGGCTGGCCATCAGCGTGATCCATTGCTCGAATGCCATGACGGCGTCATCGCCGACGCGATCGGCATTGACCACCAGCGTGTAGTCGGGGGCGCGCCACGTCGGCGCCGCAATCGGACACACGAGGCGCCCTGAAGCAATGTCACGCCCTATCAGCGGCAGCGACGCCAGCGTTACCCCCAGGCCCTCCACGGCGGCGGCAAGCTGGAGGTTCACGTGGTCGAACTCGGCATGACCGGCGGCCCGCAGGTCGGGCGCACCGGCTTCCCGAAGCCAGTGCGCCCATGCTGTGCGTGTGCTGGCGGAATGCAGCAGGGTTTGATGGCGCAGGTCTGCCACGGCTTTTATCGGGCGCTGGCGCAGCAGTGCAGGGCTGCAGGCGGGCAGACGCAAGTCGGCCATCAGCGTGCGCGACACGACGCCGGCGCCTTGCTCGGGTCCGGAGCGAACCCCGATGTCGAACGCACCGCCGATATAGCGCAACTTGCGCGACGTGGTCGACACCCGCACCTCGATGTCCGGGAAACGCGCCTGAAAGTCTGCGAGGCGCGGCAGCAGCCAGCACAGCGCGAAACTCGCCAGCACGTTCACACGCACGATGCCCGACACCCGGCGCGTAAATTCGTCGTGGCGCAGGCGCGCCGCCGCGCTGCCCAGGCGCTCGAACGCGGTGGTCACATCGTTCAGGAGCGCAGCGCCTTCGTCAGTAAGGACCACGCCGCGCGGACGGCGCTCGAACAGCGGCAAGCCGAACCAGTCTTCCAGCATCCTGATCTGCTTTCCGACGGCCCAGTGCGTGACGTGCAATTCAGTCGCGGCGCCGGCAAAGCTGCCGTGCCGGGCTACCGCTTCGAAGTTGCGCAACCCGTTGAGCGGCGGCAGCTTGTCCCGGTCCTTCGCAGGATCTGTGTCTCTAGCCATGACGTGACTTTTTCTCTCCGTTGACGCGATATTAGCTCAATTGAATGCACGATTGTCCGGACATAAAATTGCCATATGGAGCCAGAACGCGCCACGGCACCTCGCCTTGGCGGGTCGCCTGGCAACAAGAGGATTGTTATGCGCTTTCCCGTTTTTTCCCCGTCGCCCGCACACCAAGTTGATTCAGCCGGCCAGCCGCTCGCGCCGTCAAAGTCGCGCGTGCTATGGCTGTCATGTGTCGCTCACGCCATGCACGATGGCTACACCGACATGATCTACGCGTTGCTCCCTGTCTGGCAGACGGACTTTGATCTTGATTTTGCGGCCCTTGCGATCCTGCGCGGTATCTATGCCGGCACGATGGCCACGCTCCAATTGCCGGCCGGACGCCTGGCGCAGTGGCTGGGCAGCCGGGCCACGCTGGCCCTCGGCACGTTGTTGGCCGCGCTCGGCTATGCGGTTGCCGGCATGTCGGGCGGCCTGCTCGGCCTGTGCGTGGCCTTGGCGATTTCGGGCAGCGGCTCGAGCACGCAACACCCGATCGCCTCGGGCGCGGTCTCGCGTACCTACGGTCGCAATGCCAGAGGAGCGCTTAGCATCTACAATTTCTCCGGAGACCTCGGCAAATCGGCGCTGCCGGCTGCCATTTCGCTGCTCGTGACCATGATGCCGTGGCGTCATGCGTTGTGGATCGTGTCCGCATTGGGCTGCGTGATTGCTGCAGTCATCGCGCTGTTTTTCCCGTCGATACCACGCGCCGCGCCCGTGGACGCCGATGCACCCGGCCACGGGCGCAGAAATGCGGGAACGGGCTTTCCGATGTTGCTCGCGATTGGCGTGCTCGATACAGCCGTGCGCATGGGCCTGCTCACTTTCTTGCCGTTCTTGCTCAAGGCAAAAGGCGTCTCACCGTCGATGGTGGGGACCGCGCTGGCACTGGTCTTCATAGGTGGTGCTGCCGGCAAGTTCGCTTGCGGCTGGCTTGGCGCACGCTTGGGAGTGATAGGCACGGTGCTGATCACCGAGGGCGGCACGGCAGCCTGCATCGTCGCGGTGATGTTTTTGCCACTGGCGCTTACCATGGTGCTGCTGCCGTTCCTGGGCATGATGCTCAACGGAACGTCTTCCGTGCTTTATGGAACAGTTCCGGAAATGGCGGCTCCCGAGCGCACTGAGCGCGCCTTCGCGTTGTTCTATACGGGAACGATAGCGTCCGGTGCGATCTCACCGGTCATCTATGGTTTTCTTGGCGACCGGATCGGCGTACACGGCGCCACTTTCGCCACGGCTCTGACCGCGTTGGCGATCTTTCCGCTGGCGATCATGCTGCGCTCGCATCTGGCGCCTGAGGAAAGACCGTAAGCGCGCAGGCTGGCGCGGCGAACCTTATTGGGCATGTCCAATGCATGACAAGCATTCAATTCATCAAGCGGTTGTATCGGCCGGCTTGAAGATAGAAAGATGCGTCACTCGGCGAGCCGCGAGCAATCGGTTCCATTGGCATCCCGACTTCCAGTCAAGCCACCGACAACTTCCCCGCCGCGACCGGTGCTCCGTCATTTTCCGCGGGCGCAAGCTGTTCCCAGGTGCTATGCACGTGGCGCTGCAGGAACTCGCCCAGCTCTTTGCCGCGTCGCGCGGACAGCAGCTTGATGATGACCTCGTGCTCGTCGATGGCGGTATGCCAGGTCTCGGACGTCACGCTTCCCTGAAACCGGTATCGATACAACTGGCGGTTCAGCCGCTCGTGCATTTGCTGAAGCGTCTCGTTCTTCGCCGCAGCAATGATGCTCTTGTGTATCGCCTGATTCAGGTTGAAGTAGGTTAACCGGTCGCGCCGCTCATAGGCCGCATGCATCTCATGGTGCAACGCGCGGATTTCCGCCAGTTCGTTTTCCGTTGCGAGACTGCAGGCCCGCTCGCCGCCGAACGCCTCGATCACGCCGAGCACATCGAGTTTCTCGCTGATCTGCTGCGCGCCGAGATCGGCCACCACGGCGCCGCGCTTGGGCAACACCACTACGAGTCCATCTCCCGCCAGTTCCTTCAATGCTTCCCGCAACGGCGTGCGCGACACCTGCAGCCGTTCCGCGAGCGTGCGCTCGCGCAGGCGCTCGCCCGGCTTGAGTTCGTCCGTGGCAATCAACGTGCGCAGGCGCTGCGCGATCTGCTGGGAGAGCAGTTCGTCGACCGGGTCGATGCCCGCGGGGATGTCGTTTTCGTCTTCCTGTTCCAGCGTCATGTTGTACCTGAATGCAAAGCGTCGAGCATGCGAGCAACCAGCCGTCATCTTAGCAGCGGGACGTTTCCGGAATCACGGAGTGGACGAAAACGCATCGTGTTTGGTGTAACTTAAGTGGTATACCAAAATAACGAGAATGTTTCACGTCGTGGTCTATCCGCAAGTTAGAAGTGGACATGACACCAGTTTATTCATAAGAAAATCGTTTCGAAAAATAATATAAGTAATTGAATATATTCATTAACAATTTATTCGACCGGCCCTAAAACAGTTCAAATCGCTCCTCGGGCAATCACTGATGATAGGGTAAATACCATCTTATTTGGTATACCAAAATTTAGTTACTCTCTACCCATCATCTCAAAAACCGGCGATTTGCCTGACTCGGGACCCTCAATGCAGTCGATGCTTCACCCTCTGGTCGCACCCGTCATCACGCTCGTCCTGCTGATCCTGCTCATCACTCGCGTCAAGTTGCATCCCTTCCTGGCGCTCATTCTTGCATCGGCGTTTCTGGGTGTATCGGCGGGACTGGCGCCGACGGCTGTAATCAGGAGCTTCGAGAAGGGCTTCGGCTCCATATTGAGTTCGGTCGGTCTCGTGGTGGGGCTCGGCACCATGCTCGGTGGCCTGTTGCTCGAGTCGGGCGGCGCGGACCGCATTGCAAATACGTTTATTGGCCTCGGCTCGAAACGCTGGATTCCAGCGGCAATTTGCGCGGCGTCGCTGCTGATCGGTCTGCCTCATCTCTTCGATGTCAGCTTCGTGATGCTCGTGCCGCTCGTCTACGCTATAGCCAACCGCACCAGGAGCCCGCTGCTCGCGATCGGCATTCCGATGGCCGCCGGCCTGTATGTCTCGCACGGGCTCTTGCCACCGCATCCGTCGCCCACGCTGGCTTTGGCGGCGCTTCATGCCGACGCCGGCCGCACGATTTTCTACGGGCTGGTGATCGCGGTGCCGATGGCGATTCTCTCCGGGCCGGTCTTCACCGCGTTTGCGATGCGCTTTCTGCCCGTGACGCCTGGAGAGGGTATGTTCAACCCCGGCGCCGCCGCTGCGGACGTCAGCAGGGAAGCGCGTCCGGTTCCTCCGTTCGGCCTCGTGCTGGCAACGGTCCTGCTGCCGCCCGTACTGATGATGATCCGGACCTTCGGCCGAGGCTTCGCGCCCACCGGCACGTTCGCACGCGAAATGCTGGAAACGGTCGGCGACCCCATCGTCTCGTTGCTGATTGCCGTGCTGTTTGCCATCTGGTCGCTAGGTGTGCGCAGCGGGTTGTCGCTGGCTCAGATCCAGAAGCTGCTCGGCAAGAGCGTGGCGCCCGGTGCCGTTGTGATCCTGATCCTCGGTGCGGGCGGCGGCCTCAAGGAAATGCTGCTCGCAACCCATGTGGGCGATGCCATCGCGCACGGTGCGGCGCAGTGGTCCGTCTCTCCGCTGCTGCTTGGCTGGGGTGTTGCCGCGCTGGCGGCCACCATCGCGGCCTTGCTGCTGCCCAAGGAGTACGCCTGGCGGGTGCTGTTCTTCCTGGGCTTGCTGCCGGCCCTCAGCATCTTCGTCATCCGCCGGCTGGGCCGCGCAGCTTCGCTCTCTTTTTCCGCACGTGCCGATTCAGGGAAAAGGGCTCTGGGCCACCGAGGGCGTGGTGACCATTCCCTTCGCGGGCCAGCTGCCGGGCGATGGCGGCCTGAACGCAAGCCGCCAGATCGCGCCGCTCG
>NZ_CAXTGZ010000065.1:0-17451 GCF_964243625.1 uncultured Caballeronia sp. | reverse complement strand
AGGTGGTGAAGAGCGGCGAATTCGAGCAAAGCGGTTTCATCCTGTTTGCCGTCAATCGATGCCAGCGCGCGCACATGCGTGATCGGCTCATTGCCAAGCGCCGCGCAAACCGCCGCATCGATCTGCCCGATGCTTACGCCACGCCGGCAGCCTATGCCGATCACCCACGCGCTCAACGTCCCGCTCCATCCGTGCGTTCCAGACGCGCGGATAGAAGCTTGCAAATACACTGCGGATCAGATTTCATGTAAGACGATAGATTCATTACGTCCTTCATCCGTCCCTCGCGGATGCGGCGTCCGGCGCGTCCATGACACGCCACTTGCGCTGGCCGGTATCCGGGCTTGGCGACCGCATTCGCTTGCGCCTTCCCGCTTTGGCAAGCAGTGGCAATGAAGCAAATGTGCGCACGGGTTCTGTGAAACCAATTCAAACCGGCGCGGGTCGCGTACCGTTGCGGGGACAGCACAGGTTTCTTGCATGCAGGCGCGCTGAGAATAAACGCTCTTGCATCCTGTTTCCCGTTTAACTACGCACGCAGGAAAAGCGCGCGTGAGCACCAGACGCGAGCCAAAGATAGCACACGGAGGCGTGCCGGCGCTTGGGTTTCCATTGCTCGCCAACTGGCCGTAACCTTGACCGCAAGGCTTCACCGGCCTAGACTTGGCGCAGTTTTCTGGTGCTCGCGCGCGGTCTCTCTCTGTGCGCAGTTAAACGGGAAGCAGGGAGCGCCGCCGGACACTCGTGCGCGCCAACCTGCGCTGCCCCCGCAACGGTAAGCGAAAACCGCGCAGCATGACGTCGCGCGCGGCAAAGCCGGCTTCGAACACCACTGCATGCGTGCTGCGTGCGGGAAGGTGAAGCGGCATTTCGCCAGCCCGGATACCGGCCGGAACGGTTTGACATCTGGAGCAACAGGTGCCGCGGGGATGCGGTGCGGGCTCGAAACTTTCATCATGCCTTGCCGGTTTTGAAGCCTGTTACGCTTTTCGATTGCGTCATTTGGAGGCTCATGGCGTTTCCGGCATCAGGCAGTCAATCGATAAAAACGGAGTGAAGGATGCAAATGCGCAAGATCCCGGTCACGGTCGTCACAGGCTTCCTCGGCAGCGGCAAGACCACGTTGATGCGGCATATCCTTGAAAATGCCAAAGGGCTACGGATCGCAGTGATCGTGAACGAGTTCGGCGAACTGGGTATCGATGGTGAGATATTGAAGGGCTGTAGCATTGGTTGCGAGGACGAAAGCACGACCGACCAGCCGAACCTCTACGAGCTTTCGAATGGTTGCCTCTGCTGCACCGTTCAGGAAGAGTTTTATCCGGTGATGGAGCAGCTCGTCGAGCGTCGCGATCAGATCGATCATGTGCTGATCGAGACCTCCGGTCTCGCCTTGCCCAAGCCGCTGGTTCAGGCGTTCAACTGGCCATCGATCAAAAATGCTTTCACGGTCGATGCCGTCGTGACCGTGGTCGATGGTCCGGCTGCTGCAAGCGGCCAGTTCGCGGCGAACCCGCAAGCCGTCGACGAACAACGCCGCGCCGATCCGAATCTCGATCACGAATCGCCGCTGCACGAGTTGTTCGAAGACCAGTTGGCGTCAGCCGATCTGGTGATTCTCAACAAGATCGACCTGATCGATGAGGCGCAGCAACGCACCGTCGAAACGCTCATACGCGGCGAGATTCCGGCGGGCGTGAAGATCGTTCCGGCGCAGATGGGGCAACTCGACCTGCATGCGCTGCTCGGGCTCGAAGCGGCGTCGGAGACCACGATCCATCTGCGCGTGGATCATCATGGGTCGGTAGATGACGAAGGCCACGCCGACCATCATCACGACGACTTCGATTCCGTCGTGGTCGAGGCGCGCGTGGAGTCGCGCGACGCGGCGGTCGCTGGATTGCGTGCGCTGGTCGACGCCAACACGATTTATCGTGTGAAGGGCTTCGCCGCGTTGCCGGGCACGCCGATGCGTCTTGTGGTGCAGGGCGTGGGGCAACGTTTCGATACCTACTTCGATCGCCGGTGGACACCCGCTGAAGCCGAGGTCGGAACGAGCCGCTTTGTGCTCATTGGCGAAGACCTGGATCAGCCGCGTCTGCAACAAGCGCTTCTCGACGCGCTCGCCAGCGCACCCGTGCAGGCCTGAACCGTGCATCTGCTACGCACGACGCCCGGTGGTTTTGTCGATGACGCCGCGGGCGTCATGCGCATCGACCAGACGCCTGCGCCGATCGTCGTGCTGAGTTCGGCCGATACCACGCTGTCGCTTCTTGCAGGCGTCGTGCCGAATCTCGAAGCGGGGTTTCCTGCCGTGCGCCTCGCCAATCAGGCGTTCCTGCGGCAGCCGGCATCGGTGGACTTCTACGTCGATGACGTGCTCAGGCATGCGCGCGTGATCGTGATCGATCACCTTGGCGGCGAGGCCTATTGGCCCTACGGAATCGAGAGTATCACCACGCTCGCGCGCAAGAATGGCCAGATGCTCGTGATGTTTTCCGGCGACTTGCAGGAAGACCCGAACCTCGTTGCGAAGAGCACCGCGGAGCCCGCATTGTGCGACCAGCTCTGGCGTTATCTGCGTGAGGGCGGCGCGCAAAATGCCGAGGCGTTCCTGCGCTGCATTGCGTATCGCGCGCTGGGCTACGGGCGCGAGGCCGACTTGCCCACGCAGTTGCCCGCGGTTGCGATCTATCATCCGGCGCGGCAGATTGCGACCATCGACGACTGGAAGGACAGATGGACGCAGGGCGCGCCTGTCGTTGCCGTGCTGTTCTACCGCGCGCATCTGCAGGCTGGCAATACAGACGTATTCGACGCATTGATTGATGCGCTCGAAGCGCAAGGCCTGAACCCGTTGCCGATCGCGATGGCGTCGCTGAAGGACCCGTTGAGCCGCGAAGTCGTGCAGCAATTGTGCGCGGACAACAATGCGTCGCTCGTGTTGAACACTACCTCGTTCGCGGCCGGCGTGATCGATGACCCCGCGCCATTCGAACTCGCTGGCGACGCACCCGTGCTGCAAGTGATCCTCAGCAGCGGGAATCGCGAGGACTGGGTCAAGGACAACCACGGGCTGACGTCTCGCGACATTGCCATGCACGTTGCGCTGCCGGAAGTCGATGGGCGCATCATCACCCGCGCGATCAGTTTCAAGGGCCTGGCGTACAGATGCAAACTGACGCAAGTCGATGTCGTGCGTTATCAGCCCGACCTCGAGCGTGTGCGTTTCGTCGCCGAGCTGAGCAGGCGCTGGTGTCGCCTGAGGCAGCTTCCGAACGCTGGCAAACGCATCGCGCTCGTGCTCGCAAATTATCCGCTGAGCGAAGGGCGCATTGGTAACGGCGTGGGTCTCGATACGCCGGCATCGGTCGTGAATATTCTTTCGATGCTCGCACGCGAGGGATATACCACGCAGGATATTCCCGCCGATGGCGACGCACTGATGCAGGCGCTGACATCGGGCGTGACCAACGATCCCGTCGTGCGCGATATGCGTCCTGCGCGGCAGAGTCTCGCGCTCGATGATTATCTCGATGCATTCCGCAAGCTCCCCTCCGACGTTCAGCAAGACCTGAACGCCCGCTGGGGTCCGCCCGAAGCTGATCCGACTGTGCGGCGCGGCCGCTTCATGATCGCGGGCTGGCGGTGCGGGCATGTGTTCGTCGGCATTCAACCGGCGCGCTCGCGAGAACGCGGCGATTACGCGAGTTATCACGACGCCGAACTCGTGCCGCCGCATTCGTATCTCGCGTTCTACTTCTGGCTGCGTTTGCGCTTCAACATCGATGCAATCGTACACGTCGGCAAGCATGGCAATCTTGAATGGCTGCCGGGGAAAAGCGTGGCGTTGAGCGCGTCGTGCTGGCCCGACCTGACGCTCGGCGCCATGCCGCATTTATATCCGTTCATCGTCAACGATCCGGGTGAGGGCAGTCAGGCGAAGCGGCGCGCGCAGGCGGTTATCATCGATCATCTGATGCCGCCGCTCACGCGCGCTGAAAACTATGGTCCGTTGCAAGACCTCGAACGTCAGGTCGATGAATATTATGAAGCGCTGATGGTCGATCCACGCCGCGCGAAGCTCTTGCGAAAGACGATTCTTGCGAGCATCGTGGAGCATCGGCTGCATGAAGAACTGGGACTCGAGAAACCGCGCGACTCCAATACCGAAGACGCGTTGCTGAACCGTGCCGATGCCTATTTGTGCGAGCTGAAGGAAGCGCAAATCCGCGATGGACTGCACGTGTTCGGTGCTTCGCCGCAAGGCGTTCAACGCCGCGATACCTTGCTCGCATTGGGCCGTTATCCGACAGGCGACGGACTCGGCGCCAATGCGAGCGTGCTCACGGCGCTGGCTCGTGACCTGCAGCTCGGCGACACGTTCGATCCTTTGGACTCCGACTGGACTGCGGCATGGACGGGGCCGCGTCCTGCTCGACTGATGCAAATGATCGATGCCCCCTGGCGTCATCATGGCGATACGCGCGAGCGTCTTGAGTTGCTTGCAACGTCGCTGCTGGACGGTCCCGCGAATACGGTCGGCCCCAACACATCGCAGGTCCTCACACGTTTGAACGGCGATCTTTTATCTCGCCTCGATGCATGCGGTCCGCAAGAGCTGCTGCAACTCCAGCGCGGCCTCGACGGACGCTTTGTGCCGCCAGGTCCGAGTGGTTCACCTTCACGCGGACGACCCGATGTCCTCCCCACCGGACGCAACTTCTATTCCGTCGACACCCGCGCCGTCCCCACGCGCGCAGCCTGGACGCTCGGCCTGAAGTCCGCGAACTTGCTGATCGAACGACATCTTCAAGAGCACGGCGATTACCCGCGTGCGATTGGTTTGTCGGTGTGGGGAACGGCCACGATGCGCACGGGCGGCGACGATATTGCGCAAGCCATGGCGCTGATCGGCGTGCGTCCGAAGTGGGCCGCGGGCAGCAATCGTGTGACGGACTTCGAGGTCTTGCCTATCACGATCTTCAACCGGCCGCGTATCGATGTCACGCTGCGCGTTTCGGGTTTCTTCCGCGATGCCTTCGCGAACCTGATGCATCTCTTCGACGCAGCCGTTCAGGCCGTCGCCGAACTCGACGATGAAGACGAAGACATCAATCCCATCCGCGCACGCATCATGCGCGAACGCGATGAACACGTCGCTCGCGGACTGGACGAAAAAGAAGCGCGTCTGCGTGCCGGCTGGCGCGTGTTCAGCACGAAACCCGGTGCCTACGGTGCGGGGTTGCAGGAGATGATCGACGCAAAGCAATGGCAGAACGATAGCGACCTCGCGCGTGGATTCCAGGACTCGGGCGGTTACGCGTACTCGCAAAAGGGCGATGGCGTCCATGCACGCGATTCATTTGGCGCGAGGTTATCGACTATTGACGTGGTGGTGCAGAACCAGGACAACCGCGAACACGACCTGCTCGATTCCAACGACTATCATCAGTTCCAGGGCGGCATGGTCGCGGCGGTGCGGCATCTTTCGGGCGCGCAGCCGCACGCGTACAACGCCGATCACAGCAACCCCGCGTCGCCACGCATACGCACCTTGCAGGAAGAGATATCGCGCGTGATCCGCTCGCGCGTGGTCAATCCAAAATGGATCGATGGCGTGAAGCGGCACGGCTACAAGGGCGCATCGGAACTCGCGGCCACGGTGGATTATCTCTTTGGCTACGACGCCACCGCACGCGTGGTGTCGGATCATCAATACGCGCTCGTCGCCGATGCTTACGTGAACGACGCCAATACCCGCGAGTTCATGCAGCAGCACAATCCGCATGCGCTGCATTCCATCTGCGAGCGTTTGACGGAAGCCATGCAACGCGGTTTATGGCAAAGCCCGGGCGACTACCAGACGCAGATCGAACGCCATCTGCTGGATGCCGAACAGCAACTCGAAGGGCAACGAACGTGAACGACATTCTCTTTCCTTTCACCGCATTGGTCGCGCAGGAGCCCTTGCAGCAAGCACTTTTGCTCGCTGCGGTCGACCCCGCGCTGGGTGGCGTGCTGGTGAGCGGCCCGCGCGGCACGGCGAAGTCCACCACAGCGCGCGCACTGGCCGAGCTGCTTCCCGAAGGCCGCTTCGTCACCCTGCCGTTGGGCGCGAGTGAAGAGCAACTGATCGGATCGCTCGATCTTGAAACGGCGTTACGCGACGGCGGCGTGCGTTTTTCGCCGGGCTTGCTTTCGAAGGCGCATGAAGGCGTGTTGTATGTGGATGAAGTCAATCTGCTGCCGAATCAGCTCGTGGATCAATTGCTCGATGTCGCTGCAAGCGGCGTGAACTTGATCGAGCGCGATGGCATCTCGCATCGGCATGACGCGCGGTTTGTGTTGATTGGCACGATGAACCCCGAGGAAGGCGAACTCAGGCCGCAGTTGCTCGATCGGTTTGGGCTTGCGGTGGAGTTGCAGAATTGCTTCGATGCCAACGTACGTCGCGAGATCGTCAAGGCGCGGCTCGCATTCGACGCAAACCCTGATGCGTTCCGTTCGCGGTTAGCGCCGCAACAAGATGCGTTGTCGCATAAGCTTCTACGTGCACGTTCAGCTCTTCCCGCCCTCGAATTCGATGACTCCGTTCATGCGCGTGTGAGCGAGCTTTGCATCAAGGCAAACGTCGACGGCTTGCGCGCCGATCTGGTCATGCTGCGTGCGGCGCGTGCGCTGGCTGCATTGGAAGAGGCCGATGCGGTCCGGGTAGATCATGTCGAACGCATTGCGGAGGCGGTGCTTTTGCATCGGCGGAAAGTCGGCAATGAACCTGCAGGCAAACGCGAACAGGAAAAGCCGCAACCCCAATCGCAAGACACCGATGAAGCCAACTTCGGCTACATGCCGCCCGAGCCCGTCGATATAACCGCCGTAAAAAACGTGAGGCCGCTCACGTCAAAAAAATCCTGAGCCATCGAAGGCCGGAAACACGCGCGGACCCCGGCCGCCTTCGATGGCTCGATGCTTTCGCTCCCGGCAAAGCGCGTTCACGCGAAGGCGAGAAGAGCGGGCGCATCGACTGGATGCAAACGCTGCTCGCGAAACGCAATCAGATGCTCGACGCGGCGCATCTGCGGTTTCATTGCGAGGAAGGCGAGGCGAGCGCGCTGCATTGTTTCGTGCTCGATTGTTCAGGTTCGATGCTTGGCGGCAAGCGGCTCGCGCTCGCGAAGGGGCTGGTTGTTGCGTTGTTCGATCGCGCGTACCGGGAGCGTGCGGAGGTGGCGCTCGTGTGTTTTGGCGGCGCGACGGCCGAGGTGCGCCGCGAGCCAGGCGCCGCGCACTGGTGGAACGACCGATGGCTTGCGCCGATCGGCGGCGGAGGCGGTACACCGCTTGCGTTGGGCGTGCGCACGGGCGCCAACGTGTTGCTGCGCGCTGCGCGTCGCAAGCCTTCGCAGCGTCGCATTCTATGGTTGCTCACCGATGGGCGAAGCGCCGAAACGCCGGCGCGTCCCGATTCGGCGGACCAAATCGTTATAGTCGATTTTGAAAGCGCGGCCGTGAGTCTCGGCCGATGCGCGAAACTCGCCAAGTCGTGGCATTCGGATTACCGCACGGCCGCTGACATGACATCGGCTTAGTGGCTCATCAGCCGCTCATTCGTACCAGCGGGGCGTGTACGCCCACTCGCCATTGCCATCGCCGCGCGCAAAGCTTCGCGTCGTCGATGATCCGACGATCACCATGGTTCGCATATCGACCTGATCGGAATGCAGGTTTGCGAGCGTGGTCGTGATCAACGTTTCACCCGGCCTGCCGATGTTCCTTCCCAGCACGACCGTGGTCGTTCCATCGCGATACTCACGTACGATCTCAAGCGCACGATCCAACTGCCAAGGCCTTGCACGCGAGACCGGGTTGTGGAACGCCATCACGAGATCGGCTTGAGCGGCATGTCGCAGACGCATCTCGATGACGGCCCATGGTTTCAGGTTATCGGAAAGCGAGAGCATGCAGAAGTCGTGACCGAGCGGCGCGCCGGCACGCGCGGCAGTCGCCAGCGCAGCCGACACACCGGGCAGGATGTTCAGGTCTACGGAAGACCACGCCTCGTTGGATTGTCCTGCGTCAAGTGCTTCGAGCACTGCGGCGGCCATGGCGAACACGCCCGGATCTCCTGACGACACAACCACGACCCTGCGCCCCGTGCTCGCCAGTTCCAACGCATGACGCGCGCGCTGCATTTCTTCGCGGTTATCGGTGCAATGGAGGATTTGATTTGGCTTGAATGGACCGGCCATGCGCACGTAGGTTTCGTAGCCAAGAATATCGTCGGCGAGGGACAACACGTATTTGGCCGCCGGTACCATCAAGTCCGCGCTGCCGGGACCCAGGCCGATTACGGTCAGCGTGCCGCGTGCTTGTCCGAGGTTCGCGACATCAACCGGATGCGATGCAATCGATATCGCGAGGTCTTCGTCATGCGCTCTGAACGTTTCGAACCCGTCCGGCAAGGCGCCGAATCTCAGGGGTACATCAAGGACATGCGCAGCTTCGATCAGGCGCGCCGACGTCATCATGGACACGGGCGCAAGCATGGCGGCGACCGACAGCGGCGATATCTTTGCCTCAAGCAACGCACGGCGGATGCGTTCGGCGATCGGATCATCCGAACGCACCGCGTTCACGCAAATGACGACCGAGCGCGGGTGAATCATGAGTTCGCCGGCGTGTTCACTAACATGCGGCGAGATCCGGATTGCGCGGTTTGCATCGGAGGCACGGGGCAATTCGACCTGATCCAGCCACGGTGCGTTGCCTTCGATGCGCGTTGTGCTTCCCGCCAGAAGATCGGACACGAAGCGCTTTCCATGTTCGATATCCGCAAGCACATACCCCGCCGGAGGATTCAGCAGGCATGTGCCGAAACGCAATTCGCCGCTCGTCGTGATCGCGGGCGCGACCTGCAGGACCGCCGCGATTTCGCGCGCCATGACGTTGACGCCGCCGAGACCGCCGAGCAGCGGCACGACCGCGCTGCCATCTTCGGCGACGGCAAGTACGGGCGGTTCGACGGTTTTATCGGCTAGAAGGGGAGCCAGGCAACGGATCACGATTCCCGCCGCGCACAACGCGACGATCGGCGTGTTGCTCGAATAGAGCTCGCGCAGATGAGCGCTCAGTTCAGTGAACGCGACATCGGCTTGCACGCGGTTCGTGAGGCCGTGAACTAACGCGCCGGGATAACGTGCCTGGATTCGCCGCGCAGTCTGCAATGCGCCCGTACCGAGCACCACGATTGCCGGCGGTTTTGCGTCGATCAACCCCGCCATTTTTCCCCCGGCACGACGAGCAGCGAGAAGTAGGGCGACGCCATAGGATCGACATCCTCCAGCGGCACGATGCGCTGGTTCGCCATGGTCGCGCGTTCGACATAGAGCGCGCGTTTATCGAGTCCGAGGTCTTTCAACACGCGCCGGACCTTGTCGAAGTTGCGGCCGAGTTTCATGATCACGGCGGCGTCGGTGGCGGCAAGCCTGTCACGAAGATCCGCCTCCGGCAGCACGCCCGATAACACCGACAAGCTCTGGTTCCGGTACACGAGCGGCACGCCGAGCACGGCGACGCCGCCGAGCATCGAACATACGCCGGGTACGACTTCGGCTTCGAAGCGCTCGGCGAGCCGGTCGTGCAGGTACATGTACGAGCCGTAGAAGAACGGGTCGCCTTCGCAGATCACGGCGACATCGAGGCCGGCTTCGAGATGATCGGCAATGCGGATGGCGGATTCATCGTAGAAATCGCCGATGATCGTTTCATAGCAAAGCGGCGGTTCGAGCGCTTCGGTCGTCACGGGATACACGAGCGGCATGCGCGTCTGCGTGTCCTTCAAATGCCCTTCGATGATCCCGAACGCGTTGCCCTTCTTGCCTTTCGCCACGAAGTACGCGACCACCGGCGCGGATGTCAGCAAACGCAGCGCCTTCACCGTGATCAGTTCGGGATCGCCCGGACCGACGCCCAGGCCATAGAGACGTCCGCTCATCTATTCAATCTCCGAAGCCAGCGCGTTCACTGCGGCCGCCGCCATCGCGCTGCCGCCGCGCCTGCCGCGCAACGCGACGAACGGGACGCCGCGGCTGTCGGCGGCAAGCATCGCCTTCGATTCCGCCGCGCCGATGAACCCCACCGGAAAGCCGAGGATCAACGCGGGCTTTGGTGCGCCGGCGTCGAGCATGTCGAGCAGATGGAACAGCGCGGTCGGCGCATTGCCGATCACAACCACGCTGCCTTCAAGATCCGGACGCCACAATTCGAGCGCGGCCGCCGAGCGCGTATTGCCGAGTTCGCGTGCGCGTTCGGGCACGGATGCGTCGTTGAGCGTGCAGATCACGCGGTTCTCAGCCGGCAGGCGCGCGCGCGTGATGCCTTCGGCGACCATGCGGGCATCGCAGAGAATGGACGCGCCTTGCTTGAGCGCTTCGCGGCCCGCTGTTCCGGCGTCATTCGAGAACACGAGGTCATCGATCACGTCCGTCATGCCGCATGCGTGGATCACGCGCACAGCCAGTTTTTCGAGGTCGGGGGGAATCGCGTCGAGGTTCGTTTCGGCGCGAATGGTCGCGAACGACGCACGATAAATCGCCTGCCCGTCGCGGATGTAATCAAGCATCAGTGGTGCTCCGGGCGAGCCAGCGGGCCGCCTCTTCAATGGTTATGTGCCGGGCGACCGGTTCAGACGCTTGCGTATATACATCGTAGCGGCCGGGCGCGACGGCGAGCAGGGTTGTGTCGACGTGTTGAGCCGCCGCGCAGGAACGCGCGCATCCGCTCAAGTGGACGTTGCCTGTTTCGGGCATCAAGGACGCAAGTTGAAGCGCGTCCGCCTTGGTATCGGAGAAACCTTTGGCGCAGCCTTGCGAACCCGTGCATGCGATGAGGCGCGCGAAGGGCTCGTTCGGCGTGGTTGCGAGGTCGAGCGCCTTGAGCCGGTCGATGGTTGATCCGGCGTCTGCCACAGGTATGTCAAGCAGCATCACGCTTTGCCACGGCGTCATGCGCATGCGCGGCGCGATGTCGGCGAGCGCCCGGAGCGTGGTTGCATCCAGACGGCCCAGCGGTATCTGCGCACCGATGCACACCGCGCCTTCGTTGCGTTGCGGATGCACGCCGAAACGCAGTTGTGCATTGGACGAAGGGCGACGCCAATCTTTTGTGTCTTGCTTGAGCTGGAAATCGAGTTTCTGCTGCACGCGGTCAAGAACCGCTTCGGCTGAATACGTCTGCAGCAAGTCCCGCATTCTCGTCTGCTCCGGCAGCGCAAGATCGAGGAATGTATGCAACACCGCGTTCATCAAGTCGGGGACGTGCACGGACTCGACCGACGCGGCCGCAGGCAAATGCTCCGCGGAAATCGGTGGACAACCGCCAAGTCCGAATGCAAACCGGTGCGCCGATAGCGCCGAAAACCAGACATCGTGAGGATGATCGAGCATGGCAAGACGCTCGCCGCCGTCGAGCATGATTGCAAATTTCGGCGATAACTCGCGCAGACGCGCATCGTGCTGCATTTGTTCGAGCAACACGCGAGCGATCGGCGTGACGTCCACAATGGCATGCGGATCGAGACCGGCGAGCGGGCTGACCATGAGGTTGCGCAGATCGTCCGCGTCCTGCGTGGCGGGCCCCAGCCCCGCTTCGATCAAACGGGAAATCAACGCATCTTCAGCGTCCGGCCGCACGCCTCGAATCTGCAGGTTCGAGCGATTCGTTGCATCGATGACACCCGATCCGCACGTCATCGCCACATCCGCCACCACACGCGCCTGCGCCGCGCTCATCTCGCCGCCGGTCAGGCGAATGCGGCACAGGCCGCCGTCGCGCGCAGGCACGATCCGCATCAGGCCGGGACATGCCGATGGCCTCGATGCCGGTACCGACCCGCGTTCAGTAGTGAGTGTTTGCGATGCGTTCAAAGCGTGACCCGTCCGGTCTCGCGCGGCGCCTCGACCTTTGCCTTGTCAGCAGCACATGAAAACAGGCAGGATCGCGGCATCGGTACACCCCGCCCGATGTTGGCTTGCACGAAGAATTCCGGTCGGCAGGTCTCTTGGCTGGCAGGTCGCCGCCCGCGCCGGCCTTCCCAGTCGAAACCAGTGGCAGTGGAGCGCGGACTCGCTGCGTACAATTGCGGGGGCAGCCACAGTTTCGCTGTGTTCCCTGTTAGGCCCGTGAGGGCACCGACTAAACGCGATATTATGCCCGTTTTTGCAGCCGACAAAACCAATCGCCGCATGGCTCGGCAAGCGGCCGGGCAGCGTAACCTGCAAATGAATCATGCGAGGATCGGCGGATGGCAACGTGGTTGACGGTAGTGGGAATTGGCGAGGACGGCTGGCATGGGCTCAGCCGGACGTCGCACGAAGCGTTGCTTGCCGCCGATATCATCTTCGGTGGCAAGCGCCATCTCGACCTGTTGCCGGAGCAGATTTCCGCTGAGCGCCGCGCGTGGCCCACGCCGTTTTCGATAACGCCGGTGTTCGACTATCGCGGCAAGCGAGTCTGTGTGCTCGCAAGCGGCGACCCGATGATGTTCGGCGTCGGCGCCACGTTCGCGCGCGAACTGGAGCCCGGTGAGTTCACCGTATTGCCTGCGCCGTCATCGGTGTCGCTTGCTGCAGCGCGTTTGCGTTGGGCGATGCAGGATGTGGCCGTGGTCTCGCTCGTCGGGCGTCCGATCGCAGCGCTTGGCGTTCGCCTTCATTCCGGCACGCGCATGCTCGTTCTCAGCAGCGATGGTTCAAGCCCTTCCGAAGTCGCGCAGTTATTGAACCGGCGCGGCTTCGGCGCCAGCCGGATGAGCGTGTTCGAACATCTGGGCGGCGAGCGTGAACGTCGCACTGATGGCATCGCAAACACGTGGAACCCGCAAGCCGATATCGCTGCGCTGAACCTGGTGGCGATCGCCTGCATTGCGGATGCCAACGCCTTGCGTCTGCCGCTCACACCCGGTCTTCCCGACGACGCGTACCAGCACGATGGCCAGCTCACCAAACGCGACGTCCGCGCCATCACCCTCGCGCGGCTCGCCCCCGAACCTGGCGAATTGCTGTGGGACGTGGGCGCGGGATGCGGTTCGATCGGCATTGAATGGATGCGCTCGCACGCTGATTGCCGCGCCATCGCGATCGAAGCGGATAGCGGACGTCAGCGTTTTATCGAACAGAATCGTGATGCGCTTGGTGTGCCCGGACTGCAACTCGTGGAGGGCGAAGCGCCGGCCGCGTTGATGGGGTTGCCATCGCCGGATGCGATCTTCATTGGCGGCGGTGTAACCGCGCCCGAGATGCTCGATACATGTTGGGCGCGTCTGACGAAAGGCGGCCGGATGATCGTCAATGCAGTGACGATCCAAAGCGAGGCGACGCTCGTCGCGTGGCGGGCGGTGCATGGCGGCGAGCTGACGCGTATAAGCGTGGCGCACGCGCAACCGCTCGGCGCCTTCGATACATGGCGTCAGGCGCTCCCCATCACGCTGCTGAATGCAGTGAAATCATGACGCGCGTCCTGCTGCTCGGCGGCACGGGCGAAGCATTGACGATCGCGCGGCGTCTCAGTCCGGAACACGTCTATAGCCTTGCTGGACTGGGACGCACGCCGGGCGATCTCGTGTGTCGCGTGCGAGTTGGCGGGTTCGGCGGAGTGGAAGGGCTGGCGGCTTTTATAAAAGCAGAATCGGTTGGTCTGATCGTCGATGCAACTCATCCCTTCGCCGCGCAAATGAGCCGTCATGCCGCCGCTGCTTCAGGCAACGCGCGGCCAAGCTATGATGGGCGCTTCGCCGTGCGCCGTGGCAACCGGGATCGGACGATGACTGGCGCCGCGCCTCTGACTTTGCATCGATCATGGCAGCCATCGCGCCATACAAACATCCGTTGTGGACGCTCGGCCGCGAGCCGCTCGATCATCTCGACGAGATCCCCTCCGGGCAACACTGGACCATCCGTTGCCTCGATCCCCATGTTGGCCACGCACGCGCGAC
Organism: uncultured Caballeronia sp.; assembly: GCF_964243625.1. Classification (NCBI taxonomy): domain Bacteria; kingdom Pseudomonadati; phylum Pseudomonadota; class Betaproteobacteria; order Burkholderiales; family Burkholderiaceae; genus Caballeronia; species uncultured Caballeronia sp. Next base: position 3,458 of record NZ_CAXTGZ010000065.1, on the reverse strand, counting down.
GATCATCGCGGCGCGCGGGCCGTTCTCGCTGGACGGCGAGCGCGCTTTATTCGACCAGCAAGATACCGATGTCCTCATCAGCAAGAACAGCGGCGGCGCGGCGACCGAAGCGAAACTCGCGGTCGCGCGTGAACGCGGTCTGCCCGTCGTGATGCTGCAACGTCCGTCACTTCCTCAAGTCGAACGCGAATTCACCGATACGGCCTCACTCCTGAACGCGCTCGACGCTTTACGGAAAGCCCCTTGAATGACGGTCTATTTCATTGGCGCCGGACCCGGCGATCCCGAACTCATCACCGTGAAAGGGCAGCGTCTCGTGCGCTCATGTCCCGTCATCCTGTATGCCGGGTCGCTGGTGCCGGAAGCGGTGTTGAGCGGCCATCGCGCGGAAATCTGCGTGAACACCGCCGATCTTCACCTCGATGAAATCATTGCGTTGCTCGAAACCGCGCATGCCAAAGGGCAGGACGTGGCGCGCGTTCATTCGGGCGATCCGTCGCTGTACGGCGCGATCGGCGAACAGATTCGCCGTCTGAACGCGCTTGCCATTCCCTATGAAATCGTGCCGGGCGTGACGGCAGCGGCGGCATCGGCGGCGGCGCTCGGGTGCGAATTCACGTTGCCCGGCATCTCGCAGACCGTGATCCTCACGCGCTTTGCGACGAAGACATCGATGCCCGAAGGCGAGCAACTCGCCGATCTCGCGCGCCACCGCGCGACCATGGCGATTCACCTGGGCGTGCGCCATATCGAGCGCATCGTCGCCGACCTGATCCCGCATTACGGCGCGGATTGTCCCGTTGCCGTGATCTTCCGCGCGAGTTGGCCCGACGAAGAGAAAGTGCTTGGATCGCTCGCGGATATCGCTGTGAAAGTGCTTGAAAAAGGCATCGAAAGGACGGCGTTGATCGTGGTCGGGTACGTGCTGAATGCCGAGGGATTCACGGATTCTTCGCTGTACCGGAAGGAGCCTTGAGACATTGAAAAAACGCCGCGCGGTTTCAAAGGCGCGCGGCGTTCCCACGATCAACGCACCAGACTCAGCACGTCAGGCGCGTTTCTTCTTCGCCCTGCGCGACAGCATGTTCAACCCCTCGACCAGCGCCGAGAACGCCATCGCCGCGTAGATGTAGCCCTTCGGCACGTGAGACCCGAACCCTTCGGCGACCAGCGTCATCCCGATCACCAGCAGGAAGCCGAGCGCGAGCATCACCACGGTCGGGTTTCTATCGATAAACCGCGACAACGGACCCGCCGCGAACATCATCACGGCCACCGCTGCAATCACGGCGACGAACATGATGGGAATGTGTTCCGTCATGCCGACGGCGGTCACGATGCTGTCGATGGAAAACACCAGATCCAGCACCAGGATTTGCCCGATCGCCGCCAAGGGTGTGATCGAAGCGGTCTTGGCCGGGCCGCCGGATTCGCCGGAATCATGCGACACGTGATGATGGATCTCCGTGGTCGCCTTCCATACCAGGAACACGCCGCCGGCAATCAGGATCAGGTCGCGCCACGAAAAATCATGCCCTAACGCCGTGAAAATCGGCGCCGTCAGCCGCACGATCAGTGCGACCGTGCCGAGCAAGCCAAGCCGCATGATGAGCGCGAGCCCGATACCCAGGCGCTGCGTGCGCGCCCGGTGCGCTTCTGGCAATTTGTTCGTGAGAATGGAGATAAAAATCAGGTTGTCGATGCCGAGCACGACTTCCATGACAACGAGTGTCGCCAGGGCCGCCCAGGCGGTGGGATCGCTGGCAAGCGCTACGAGGTAATCCATGAGATGTGAGGGTTGTCCGGTTATAGGTCACGAATTTCACGCAATCATACGCGACGTTCGCATCGATAATGTAAGCTAATTGAAATGTTGAGAGTGCTTCGAGCTGAAAAAAGTTCTCCATCATTTCTAAGCGGGCACCGGCTTCGAAAAACTTTCTCGCACAAATACGGGTAAACTCTCGTGCCGCACGCTATTCCTCAGTTGGAAGTTGGAATCGCGCCTTTCACGTTCGCTGCCCGATCCGGCAGTCTTTCGGGTTACGCATGCAGGGAAAATCGCAACGACTGGTTGAGCTGGACTTTTTTCGCGGCCTCGTCCTGCTCGTGATTCTTGTCGATCATATTGGCGGCAGCATGGTGTCCCGCATGACCCTGCATGCATTCGCTCTTAACGATGCCGCCGAAGTCTTCGTTTTCCTCGGCGGTTTTGCGACTGCCACCGCCTATGCATCGATGTGCGCGAGGCGCTCGGAATCCGCCGCCCGCGCAAGATTTCTCCGCCGCGCTTTCCAGATATATAGAGCATTTCTGGTCACCGCCGCGCTCATGCTGCTCACGAGCTTCGTGTTGCGGCCGCTGTTCGGCAGCGCGCCGAATCTCGCCACGACCGACCTCGACGCGTTCATTGCCGCACCGTTCACGGCGCTCATCGACATCCTGCTGTTGCGACGCCAGCCCTATCTCGCATCCGTCCTGCCGATGTACGCGTTTTTCGCGCTCGCCGTGCCGCTCGTGTTGCCGCTCGCGCGCAGCAAGCCGTGGCTTCTGCTCGCCGCGAGTGTTGCGTTGTGGGCGCTCGCCCCTCCTGTCGCCGAGTATTTGCCGTCGGCGGAAGATTTGCTGTGGGACTTCAACCCTGCCGCATGGCAACTGATGTTCGTGATCGGCGTGATTGCCTGTTGCCAGCCGGTTTATCAGCGGGTGAGCGGGCACAGGTTCGGATGGATCGTTAGCGTGGCCGCACTCGCAGTTGTCTTGGGCATGGCGTACTACAAGCTGCTCGTGCTCCCGACTTCCTTCGATGGTGATTTCAAGCGCAATCTGGCGGGCGCGCGCATCGTCAATTTCGTGGCTATCGCGTGGCTCGCCAGCGATCTGACGCGTCGCGGCGTGGTCCGGCGGATCGCGCAGCTTGCGCCCTGGGTGGGCGCGGTAGGACGCGACGGCCTCGTGTGTTTCGTGGCGGGCGCGGTGATCTCGCTGATCGTGGATTCGGTGTTGTTCACGCTGACGGGCGGTTTGCTCGACGTGCCGTATGGTTTCGCCGCCGATGCCATCGCGATCGGCTTGCTGCTTGCGATCCCGCATCGGCAGCGTCTGTTCGATGCGTTGGGCTTTGGATCGATAACGTCTGCGGCGAAGGCGAAAGGGTAGCGCGGCGATTTTTCTGAGCTTCAGCCAGCTCATCTAAAACGCTACTAACGGTCTACATTAACCCCATCCGCCTGCTGGTTCGAGTGTCGATCCGCTTTCAAGAAACGTCCGGCAAGAACAAGCCGGGCATAGGCTTTGCTAAACCGTTGCGACTTCAACCATAACAACGGATTTACCATGCTCAAGCTTGCCATTCTCTTCGCGGTGATATCGGTTATCGCTGGATTCTTCGGCTTTGGACGCGTATCGTCGGGCGCGGCGGGGATCGCCAAGATCTTCTTCTTCATTTTCCTCGTGCT